>JAYRLO010000132.1:0-7776 GCA_041905215.1 Aeromonadaceae bacterium | reverse complement strand
TGGCGATCATCGCGCGCCAGATCGGCAACATTCAGCGCCACCAACTCGGCTAAACGCAGTCCGGAGGAGTAGAAGAGTTCCATGATGGCGCGATCGCGCACCGCCAGTGGGTCCTCCTCATCGGTGATATTGAGCAGTTGATAGACCTGATCGACATCCAGATTCTTCGGTAGCGGCCGCCCCTGTTTCGGCGTCACCACACCGCGCGCCGGATTCGCCTTCAGCACCTCCATGCGCACCAGATAGTCGCAGAAGCTGCGCAGCGATGACATCTTGGTCGCTATGCTGCGCGCCGAGAGCTTGCCACCGCGATGCAGACGCACCACCAGAGCCCGCACCAAGGGCGCCTTCAGATCGCCCCAGTCGTTCAAACCCAGGCTCTGGGCCAACTGCCCCAGCTCCTGCAGATGCAGGCGATAGTTATTGAGGGTATGGGGGCTAAGCTGTCGCTCGACCCGCAGATGGTCGAGAAAACGGTCAAGCCAGGCCGCCAGCTCCGGCACCAGCAGCGCCGAGACGACCGGCTCAGTCACGCAACAACACCAGGGTCGGCAGCAACAGGGTGATGAAGCGGCCTAGCTGCTCGAGCAGCAGGCTATCCATGCCCGGATGGTAATACTCAGGGTCGGCATGGCCAAAGGCGAGGAAGCCCAGCTCGCCCCGCTCACCGAGACGCAGCACGGCGGCCGAGTGCACCAGAGCCTCTTCACCAAACAGCAGGTGGCGCTCGTGGTCATACAGACGACCGAAATAGACAGCCTGCCCGGCCAACGGCTGCGCGCAGAGCTGGTTGAAGCGAACCGTGTCGAGCACGAAGCCCTGATCGTTGCGCTTGGCACGAACGGCCCCGGCATTCAGCCACAACGAGCTGGCGGGAATGCGCAGGCGATCGCGGAAGGTGGTATGCAGCCGCTTCCACAGCTGACGCAGCGTGGTGCAGCTAAACAGTTCGGGATAGACATCGGCATAGACTCGGAAGATGCGTTCGTTGCGGCTGGCGGTTTCCATCAGCTCGCGCAACTCCTGCTCCTGAGTCTCGATGCGCTCCCGTTGTCGCTCCTGGTGCAGCTCCACCAGCGAGACAGCACCCTTGATGGGGTGCGGGATCTGCAACTGGTCGAGCAATGCCTTGTGACGCAGGAAGAAGTCGGGATGCTGAGCCAGATAGGCCACCACCTGCTCCTCCTGCAACTGGGCGTCCAGCAGCGACGGCTCACTCACAGCTCAATCTCTCCATCAAAGACATGCTCGGCGGGGCCCGTCATGAAGACCGGCGTCCCTGGACCCTTCCAGGCGATCTGCAACGTGCCACCCGGCAGGTGAACCTTGACGCGATCCCGCAACTTGCCCTGGGCGATACCAACCACGGCGGCGGCACAGGCGCCCGTACCACAGGCCATGGTCTCACCTGCGCCACGCTCGAAGACCCGCAAGCGGATCTCGTTGGCGGAAACCAGCTCCATGAAGCCGACGTTGACCCGCTCCGGGAAGCGGTCGAAGCTCTCGAGCTCGGCCCCCAGCGTCTCAACCGGTGCCGTTTTGACATTCTCGACTTCGAGGACACAGTGCGGATTGCCCATCGAGACCACACCGCACATCACCGTCTGCTCGGCCACGCGCAACAAATAGGTCTTCTCGGCCTTCTGGGCACGAAACGGCACCTTGGCCGGCTCAAACTCGGGCACCCCCATGTTGACCGTCACCTGATTGTCATGCTCCAGCTGTAGCACGATACGGCCACTCATGGTGCTGACCGCGATGCGATCCCTGTTGGTCAGCCCCTTGAGGCGGACGAAACGGGCGAAACAGCGGGCGCCATTGCCGCACTGCTGCACCTCGGAACCATCGGCATTGAAGATGCGATAGTGGAAATCCTGCTCCGGATCGTAGGGGGGCTCGACCAGCAACAACTGGTCGAAGCCGATGCCGAAATGACGATCCGCCAAGCGGCGAATCATCTCGGGACTGAAGAAGATCTTCTGGGTGATGCCATCGACCACCATGAAGTCGTTCCCCAGCCCGTGCATCTTGGAAAATTGAATCAGCATCGTATCGCCTCAGGGCAGGGTCTGTTCGAGACGCCAGAGATCGGCCAGCGGCTCGCGTTGGCGGACCAGGTGCGCCGCATCGCCATCCACCAGCACCTCGGCGGCACGGGGACGCGCATTGTAGTTGGATGACATCGAGAAGCCATAGGCACCGGCGGAGCGCACCACCAGCAGATCACCCTGCGCCAGGCTCAATTCGCGATCCTTACCGAGGAAGTCACCCGTCTCGCAGACCGGTCCCACCACGTCGTAACGACGCGCTGGGCGCTGCAGGCTCTTGTCGGCCGGAATGATGTTCATCCAGGCGCCATACAACGACGGGCGGATCAGATCGTTCATCGCCGCATCGACCAGCGCGAAGTGGCGCTCTTCGCCCTCCTTGAGGTATTCGACGCGAGTCAGCAACACGCCGGCGTTGGCAATAATGGCGCGGCCCGGTTCGAAGATCAGCTGCAGGTCACGACCAACCAGCTTGGCCTTCAGCGCGGCGGCATACTGCTCCGGATGGGGTGGATTCTCATCGCTGTAGTTGACGCCCAGGCCGCCACCGACATCCAGGTGATGGATGTGGATGCCGTCGGCCGCCAGACGGTCAATCAGGGCCAGCAGACGATCCATCGCCTCGAGGAAGGGATCGAGCTCGGTCAGTTGGGAGCCGATGTGGCAGTCGATGCCGACGATGTCGATATTCGGCAGGGTGGCGGCTCTGTGGTACAGGGCGATGGCGCGCTCGATCGGCACACCGAACTTATTCTGCTTGAGGCCGGTGGAGATGTAAGGGTGGGTACCGGCATCGATATCCGGGTTGACCCGGACCGAGATACGAGCCACCTTGCCCATGTCGCCTGCGACGTCATTCAACCGCTCGAGCTCGGCCTCGGACTCCAGGTTGAAGCAGAGGATCTGCTGCTCCAGCGCATAGCGCATCTCGGCCTCGGTCTTGCCGACCCCCGAGAAAACCACCTTGGCCGGATCACCACCGGCGGCAACGACACGCGCCAGTTCACCACCGGAGACGATATCGAACCCGGAACCCAGACGGGCCAGCAGGTTGAGGATCGCCAGATTGCCGTTCGCCTTGACCGCATAACAGATCAGATGCGGCACCTCGCCGGCAGCCTGGTCGAAGGCATGCCAGTGGCGCTCTATGGTCGCCCGTGAATAGACATACAGAGGTGTGCCATGCTGGGCAGCAAGTTCAGAGAGGTTGCACTCTTCGGCGAAGAGCTGGCCATTTTCCCGGTAGTTAAAATAATCCATTTATCCTGGTGTTCCTTTCGTTGGTGCTACGACGGCTGCGGTGAATAGGCAGCCTTCAGAGTTGGGCATCCATCGGCTATTCCTTAGCCGACTGGGTCGCAGGTTGAGCTGGCTGCGGCGAAGAGGCCTCGGTGGACTTCTCCTCTTTGGGTATCGTCAGCGGGCCTTTGAGGCCACACCCTGTCAACAGCAGGATCCCTGCTATCGAGACAAGCATGAGTTTCTTCATCGATCGCGTGCGAAAAAGCAAATTGGCCCTCTATAATCGCACTCATCCTTTTAAATGCAATAGGACAGTCCCAGATGAAAGAGAGCGAATTCCACGCCCTGGCCGAGGCCCAGTTTCTGACCATCGAAGAGGCCGTCGAGCGCACTGGCGTGGATATCGATACCGATACCAGTGGTGGTGTTCTGACCCTGACCTTTGAAAACAAATCGAAGATTATCATCAACAAGCAGGCGCCACTGAGCCAGATCTGGGTCGCGACCCGCGCCAACGGCTATCACTTCGACTATCGTGACGGCCAGTGGATCGATAACCGCGAAGGCCATGAACTGATGGCCCTGCTCGCCAGTGCCAGCACGGCGCAAGCCGGGCAAACCGTTGAGCTGAACTGACAACCGACACTAACCGCCGTAGTGCTGCATGAACCGCTTCTTCTACCTATGGCAACAGGAGTTCCCATGAGCAAACCCATCGTCGATATCTACTACTGCCGCCAATGCAACTGGCTGCTGCGTTCCGCCTGGATGGCTCAGGAACTGCTCTCCACCTTCAGCGAGGAGCTGGGTTCGGTCAACCTGCATCCGGATACCGGCGGCCACTTCGAGATCCTGATTGACGGCGTGACCCTGTGGGAGCGCAAACGCGATGGCGGTTTTCCCGAGGTCAAGCAGCTCAAGCAGCGGGTGCGGGATGTGATCGACCCCGAACGCGATCTGGGCCATGTGGACAGAGCGAGTCAGGTGGATGTCACCCCGAACAACCACGTCTGATAATCAGACCGTCTCGTGGGAGTTGAAGCGGTAGGGATGAACCTGCTGCTGGCCGTCGATCCAGACCAGCTCGTAGAACTGCGGCAGATTGAAGTTGATGAACTGACTGTCGCGATTGAATCGCTCATGGGTCAAGGTGTAGTAGCGATTGACGCTCTGCACCAGCTCGTCCCGACTGCCGGAGTAGTCGCGGTAGATCTCGATCTGATTCTGTTCGTCCAGCACATAGACGTTGAAGCCCCCCTCGTTCTCCTCGAAGAAGAACTGGATCAGGCCATCGCTGGCATAGGCGTCGACGACGGTAGGCACACAGAGCGTCGCATCAGTCCCCTCCGGCAGCGGCTGTCGCTCCAGCTTGTTGCTGGAAACCTGACGATAGAAGTCGATGGCGCTCTCGAGCTTCTTGACCGCCACACCTCGCCGTTCGAGGAACAGCGCATAGCGGTCATGCCCGAGCGACAACATCTTGACCAGCCGCTGCTTGTCGCGCGCCAGGCGCAGGTCGATACACTCCTGCACCAGCTGGCCAAACTGGTTGCGGATCAGGCCACGGAAGTGACGGCTATAGCAGAAGACATCGACCGCCTCGGGAGCCAGGGCGTCCTGATGCATCTTGCCAAGAATGGTGGATAGAGCCTCGACTACGGCCTCTGGGCCGTTGAAGTGCAGGGTACGGATCTCGTTCCACGAGTTGCGATAGACCAGATCGACGGTACCGACCAGGCACTCCTGCTCGCGACCGAAACTGAGCACATCGCTGTTATCGGCATCGAACTCCAGCGTCCGGTCTTCCCAGTGCGAAGTCGGATCCAGCTCCAGGTTCAGGAAGATGCCGAGGTGACGGATCTCGCACGGACGGCTGAGAGCCAGATTGCTGGCGGCATTGAAGCGGACCGGAAAGGTGGCTGCCAGGTCCTGGCTAAACTGCTGCAGGATCTCGAGATCCAGATCAGCCCCCTGAGCCCGCAGGTGTAATACGGTGCGCAACGTCAGCAGGCCATTGAAATAGGCCCAGGCCACCAGCTTGCTGAGATAGCCGTTATAGTCGAGCGGCGCCTGACCGATGATCTCCGCTGGCTGCAACGAACGGTTATACAGATACCAGCCGGCGCGGTTCAATCGGCCTGGCGGCACCTGGATCAGACTCAGATTAGCTTCATGCAGATCGGGGGCAATCTTCAGGTTGATGCGCTGCACCTTACCGGGCAGCGCCTCGAAGGCGGCGTACAGCTTGCGCGACAGGATGCCGATATCTTCCGGGTTGATCGACTCACTGATGTTGTTGCGCCGGGCAAACTGGATCAATTGGCTGTAACTCTGCATCAAGGCATCGAGCAGCTCGCCATAGGCCTGCTTGACCTCGGCCACTTTCCAGCGGTTACGCTCATCCAGATGACGCAACCGTTGCCGATCCCAGCCCCACTCAGTAACCAGTTTGGTGATCAGCTCTCGACGCCACTGCCCATGAGACGGTTCATCATCGCGACTCAGATCATCACACACCTTCAGATAGAAACAACGACGCGCCAGATCGAGCCGCTTGTGGTCACCGATGCTGCTCAGGTAATAGGTCACCTTGTCGAGCATCAGGTAATAGGTGTCCAGCTGCAGTCCGTACTCGTCGTGCTGCTGGAACCAGTCGCGAGTCTGGTTGGAGAGCAGTCGGGTATGGGGAAACTCGGCGGAGTAGGCCTCCATCAGCAATATCTTCAGCACCGCCTTGTAGGGCGAGTCGAGCCCCTTGTAGAGCAACCAGAGCGCCGAGCCGAAGTACTCTTCCGCCGGGATGCGCTGCAACCCCCCGAGATCCAGCCACTCATCCCGTTGCAACTGACCGGTGGCGAACAGGGCGGCAACCTTCTGGTCATACTCCTCGTCCCACTCCCCGGGCAGCACAGGCCAAAGCAGCCGCTGTCCGGCGATGCGCAAGGCACTGCGGTAAAATTCGTCGAGCAGCAACAGATGCTGGGCACTGCCGCAGTTGTCACCACCGAGTTGAGCCTGGTTATCGAGACGGAATTTGTTGTCGGGGATCAGGAAGAAGTTGAGCTCGACGCCCCGATTCTCGGCCAGCTTGGAGATCAGCAGGCACTTGTGCTCGAGCAGCTCCAGACGTTCGGCCGCCAGCTCGTGGGAGTGGCAAACCCAGATGTCGAGATCGGAGCAGCAGCATTGACCTATCGACGACGTGCTACCCATCGAGTAGAGACCGAGGATTGAGCGCTCGTGGGTCTGAATGCCGCCATGACAGTTGGTCGCGATGCAGATGTCGTCGATGAAGTCGCGCTGACTGGCAGACAGGGTGAAGCTGGCGATGCCGTGAGGAACCTCTCCGGACACATAGCCTGGCAGGAGCGGATGGTTGAAATGAAACAGAATCGGCAACAACTCGAAGAGCTGTTGCCCATGTTGACTCATTGCTTCCAATGCCCGCTCAGTCCTGGTCTGATTTATCGCATCATAGCGAGCTATGAGCGTGGCAAAATCATGCGGCAACCGACTGACCTTAATTCCATAAACATCCAAACCGAGTCGCCCAGAGGTGAGCGATTCGGGAAAAGTGTGACCATGGTAACAACAGGTAACAGCCCGGTAAACCTTTTCTCTATCTATCCACGGAGGCAAAAAAATGAATCGATTCAGGTGTTCTATCGAGATGATGTAACCGGACACATGGCCCGGTTTGGCGGGCATCATGGGACTGGTTCGGGACCCATGCAGTGAGCCGACAACAGTGTTACTATCCGGTTAACAGTTTCCAATCCCTGAGCCCATGAGATCGACTATCCGCATCGCTACCCGAAAGAGTCCACTAGCCCTGTGGCAGGCCCACTTCGTGCAATCCCAGCTGCAGCAACTCTACCCTCAACTGCGGGTGGAGCTGCTGCCGATGAGCACCAAGGGTGACAAGATCCTCGACAGCCCGCTGGCCAAGGTCGGCGGCAAGGGATTATTTGTGAAGGAGCTCGAGCAGGCCATCCTGGCTGGCGATGCCGACATCGCCGTCCACTCGATGAAGGATGTGCCGGTGGAGTTTCCCGAAGGGCTGGGGTTGACCATCATCTGCGAACGCAACGATCCCCGCGATGCCTTCGTCAGCTCCCGTTTCACCTCGATTGCCGAACTACCGGCAGGCAGCCGGGTCGGCACCTCCAGCCTGCGCCGCCAGTGCCAGTTGCGCGCACAACGCCCCGATCTGCAAATCATCGATCTGCGCGGCAACGTCAACAGCCGCCTGGCCAAGCTGGATGCGGGTGAATACGATGCCATTCTGCTAGCAGCCGCCGGGCTCCGCCGCCTCGGCCTGTACGAGCGCATCTCGGCCCTGCTGCCACCGGAGCAAAGCCTGCCCGCCAATGGCCAGGGCGCGGTCGGTATCGAATGCCGACTGGACGACGACGAGTTATTGACCCTGCTAGCCCCGCTGGAGCACGCCCCCACCCGTCAACGGGTGTTGGCCGAACGGGCGATG
>JAYRLO010000131.1:0-7796 GCA_041905215.1 Aeromonadaceae bacterium | reverse complement strand
CTATCGACTGTTGCAAAAATACGTTGAACAGTTAAATGAACTGATCCACCAGACCGCCATGGATCGCCGTCTACTCAAAGAGGTGAGCCAGCAATGCATGCCACTGTTCACCGAAATTGAAAGCCAACTAGGGCAAGCCAAACTTTTGCTGCAATCCAATGCCACAGACAAGAGTGAACTCGGGGAAAAGCAACTCTTCGCCTTGCAGCCATTGCTGCAAACCAGCGTGCAGCGCCTGATGCCGCATGGCCACACGCAGGATCACAACCTCTATCTCCGCTGCCCTTCCACCATTGAACTGGATAGTTATCCCCAGGCTCTGGCTCAGGTGATCAACAATCTGGTGAGCAATTCCTTGCGCCACGGATTCAAACCCGGCATGAGTGGCGAAATCATCATCAGCGCCAAACAGGAGGATCAGCAGGTAATTCTGACCTACCGGGATAATGGCGTCGGTATTGATGAACAGATGCAATCCAAACTATTTCAGCCGTTTTTCACGGCCGATAGTGCCAACAGCGGCAACAGTCTGGGGCTCTATCTTACCAAGCAGCTGGTGCAAAAACTGCTGCAGGGATCCATCCATTACCAGCCGATGGAGAGCCAGGGTGCCTGTTTCATCATCAAGATCCCGCTGGGGAATGTGCCAATCCGTGACAATGCGATGGCTTAACCATCAGACCGGATTGTCGATATCGACAAACGTAACATCCAGCCCCTGTGTCGTCGTCAACCAGTCGCCTAACGCCTGGATGCCATAGCGTTCGGTGGCATGATGACCCGCAGCAAAGAAATGGATGCCCATCTCCCGCGCCACATGGACCGTCTGCTCGGATGCTTCGCCCGTGAAGAAGGCATCAAGCCCCTGCTCTGCTGCCAGGTTGATATAGCTCTGACCACCCCCACTGCACCAGCCAATACGACGGATCGCATCGCTGGCATTCCCAGGGCAAAACAGAGGAGTGCGCCCGAGCCGAGTCGCCAATCGTTCGGCAAACTCTTCGCCACTAAGCGGCGCATCCAGCTCACCGACTAACCCCAGGCTGCGAGGATTATCGGCTTCCAGCGGGCGCAGCACCGAGATCCCGAGCAACGTGGCCAATTGTGCATTGTTACCCAGCAGCGGATGGGCATCGAGAGGAAGATGATAGGCATACAGGTTGATATCATGGCGCAGCAAGGTCTGCAGGCGGCGCTTCTTCATGCCCCGGATCTGGGCCGGCTCGTTACCCCAAAAGTAGCCGTGGTGAACCAGCACGGCGTCAGCCTGCAGTCGCACGGCCTCATCCAGCAGCGCCTGACTAGCTGTCACGCCGGTGACGATATGCTGCACATCCAGGCGGCCTTCAACCTGCAAGCCATTCGGGCTGTAGTCCTTGAATTGCCGACTCTCCAGCAGCGCATCCAAACACGTTTCCAGTTGCAGGTTATTCATCGCATCCACCTCGTTGTTATTGCTGTTCAACGCAAAAACTAGTCACCCCAAAAACAAAGAGGTGAAACATCACCTCTTTGCACAACCTAGCTACAGGGCCTTTGGCCGCAGATCCACTAGCCGAGTGGGCTGTAGGCTACCACCTTGGCCGAGGTCCCGGCGATCTGACTGACGCGAGGAACCATACTATCGAGTTTAGCGCGCGACACGTTCGGACCAACGCTGACCCGGTAAAGCAGGGTGCCACCACTGCGGAACGAGCTGACGTTGGCAGGTAAACCACCGGCACGCAACTTACCCACCAGGGCGTTGGCATTCACACTGCTGGAGAATACCCCGGCCTGGATCACCCAGGCGGTACCGCTGGTAGTGGCCGGTTTGATCGAGGTGGATGGTTTAGGTTGGGTCACGGGCTGGACCTTGCCGGCTGTCGATGAGGATTGAACCCCGGCAACCTCGGCAAACGGCTTCACCTGGCCGGCTTGCAGTGTGGGCTGTGCCGGTTTAACCGCCGTCGGTTTCGCCTCGGCTGGCTTGCTGGCTTCAGACTTGACCATCGGCTTTTCTGTAGTTGCCGCAGTTGATGTGACTGCAGGCTTGCTGGCTGTCGGATTGCTGGCTACGACGACCGGTTTGGTAGCCGTTGCGTCAGCAGCCACAACACTACCTGGTGTCGCCACCACCACTTGCCCTGCCGGAGACGGCCCTGTAGTCACAGTCGGAGCTACTTCAGCCACTGACCACTGCTCATCGGCCGCCGATGTGTTATTGACTACCACCCCTTCAGGGACTGCGCCACTAACCACGCCCTGGGTCGTCGTGGCTGCGGAGACTGCGGGCAACGGAGCAGCTGCCTCGGGCCGCAGCGGAATGCTGGCAATTGGATCATGATGGTTCGATCGCTTGCCGCTCAACAGATCCGGCAAAAAAATCACGCCCAGCGAAACCAGGATCACGGTTCCTATGAGTCGATTCTGAAATTGAGTGGCCACGTTAACTCCCTATTTACTATTCAGCTCTTCGGCCATTGCCTCGGCAACGGTATGAAAAGAACCCAATACGATGATTTCATCCTGTTCCTGAGCCGTCGCCAGGGCCACCCGATAGGCATCCGCCACGGAAGCAAAGCAACGTCGAGCCGACTCCTCAGGCAAGACGGCAGACAACTCCTGAGCCAGAGCCGCGCGCGCGCCATGCAAATCGGCGAGAAACCAGAGGTCAACCAACTCGACGAGCTCGCCAAGGGTCTGGCGAATATCCTTGTCCTTGAGCATACCGGCAACCGCCAGGCGGCGTCCAACCTTGCCTCTTACACGTAGCTGACGAGCCAGATAGTGTGCAGAGTGAGGATTGTGTGCCACATCCAGCGTGACCCGCGGCTGAGTCCGAAGCAGTTGCAGCCGACCAGCCAGACGCGCCTGGGCCAAGCCGGTGCGAATGGCCTCAATATCGATCGGCAGCGCTAACTGCTCAACCACGGCCAGGGCTGTCACGGCATTATCCAGCGGCAACTCCGGATAGGGTAACTCTCGCCACTGCTGATGCACGCCTCGAAAATGCCAAACAGCCTCTGCCTCGTCGCGGCGAAAATCGGCACCGACCTGCAGCAATCTGGCGCCGATGGTCTGAGCCGTCTGAGCAAGTGATTCTGGTGGATTGGGTTCACCACTGATGGCTGGTTTCCCGGTACGATAAATTCCCGCTTTCTCGCGAGCAATCGCTTCCCGGGTATCGCCCAGCCAGTCACAGTGATCGAGCGCTATGCTGGTGACCACCGCCAGATCCGAGTCAACCAGATTGGTCGCATCCAGTCGGCCACCCAGGCCGACCTCCAGCAAGACCAGATCCGGCGCCGCCGCGCGGAACAACCAGAGCGCAGCCAGCGTGCCAAATTCGAAGAAGGTCAGAGAGACCTCCCCTCGCGCCGCCTCAACCGCCGCAAACGCCTGACAGAGCTCGGCATCGGAGACATCCTGCCCCTGGATCCGCACTCGTTCGTTGTAGCGCAGCAGATGAGGTGACGAATAGACACCCACCCGATAACCAGCCGCCCGATAGATGGCCTCCAGCAGGGCACAGGTAGTCCCCTTGCCATTGGTGCCACCAACGGTGACCACGGTTGACGGTAACTGGCGCAGCCCCAGACGATCGGCCACCAAGCCGACGCGGTGCAACCCCAGATCGATGACCGACGGGTGTATCTGTTCTAAATAAGAAAGCCAGTCAGACAATGACTGGCTTTGCGCCATAACGGATTGCGACATGAGCTGACTCAAATCAGTCCTCTAATACGGAAAGGTGCATCAGCTTTGCAATCAGCCCCGCCAAGCGATCACGCATGTCGCGGCGATCGATGATCAGATCGATGGCCCCTTTTTCGAGCAGGAATTCAGAGCGTTGGAAACCTTCTGGCAGCTTCTCGCGCACGGTCTGCTCGATGACGCGCGGACCGGCAAAGCCGATCAATGCCTTAGGCTCACCGACGTTGATATCTCCCAGCATCGCCAAGCTAGCCGAGACACCACCCATAGTCGGGTCGGTCAAGACGGAGATGTAAGGCAACCCTTCGCTGCTCAAGCGCTCAAGCGCGGCGCTGGTTTTAGCCATCTGCATCAGGGAGAACAGAGCCTCCTGCATCCGGGCACCACCCGAGGTCGAGAAGCAGATCAGCGCACGACGCTCTTTGATACAGGCTTCCACGGCCCGGACAAAACGAGCTCCCACCACAGAGGCCATAGAGCCACCCATGAAGGAAAATTCAAACGCGCAAGCCACAACCGGAACGCCTTTAACCTGCCCCTTCATGACAACCAGCGCATCTTTTTCGTTGGTCTCTTTTTGTGCGGCGACCAGACGATCTTTATAACGCTTGGAGTCCTTGAACTTCAGCGCATCTTGCGGCTCCAGTTCAGCTCCCAGCTCGAGGCGATGATCCGCATCCAGGAAACGATTCAAGCGATCGCGAGCGCCAATCCGCATGTGGTGACTGCACTTCGGACACACATGCAAATTACGTTCAACTTCAGCTCGGTACAGAACCTGCTCACAACCATCACACTTGGTCCACACCCCTTCCGGAATGTTATGACGGCGGGCGTTGTCGCTCTTCGGGAGAATTTTTTCTAGCCAGCTCATGAAATACCTTTATTTCATTATCCAGGGAGTGTCGCGTCGTTTGTCGCCGACAAACGCAACGCAGCATCGGCACATGACCGAGCATTTAAGCACAAATATTACGTGTTGTTTACTTAAAACTGGTCGTACCCGGTTCGCTATCCGGTAACCAGAGAGGCCCCAACGGCATCCGCGGCAAACCAAAGTGGTCCGGATAGGTGACATCAACCAGATAAAGGCCTCCCGCTTTGGCAGTAGCCCCTGCCGCATCACGATTGCGCGCGGCCAACACCTCGGCAACCCAGCTTTCCGGCCGATTCCCCATGCCGACTTCCAGCAAAGAGCCGGTGATATTCCGCACCATGTGGTGCAAAAAGGCATTCGCCCGAATATCGAGGATCACATAGGGCCCCTGCCGTGACACAGCCAGATGGGTGATGTTGCGCCACGGAGTCTTGGACTGGCACTGCACAGCCCGAAAAGAGGTGAAATCCTGTTCGCCAAGCAGACACTGGCCAGCACTGTGCATCAACTCAGCATCCAGTTGACCGTGGTAATGGCTAATGCCAGCCGACAAGATAGCCGGACGCAGATTCGAATTGAGGATGATGTAGCGGTACCGGCGCGCCGTGGCCGAGAATCGGGCATGAAAATCATCCGCCACCGGATGAGCCCAACGAACCGCAATATCAGCCGGAAGATTGGAGTTAACCCCCAGGGTCCATGCCGACATCTTCCGCTCGGAGTGGGTATCAAAATGAATCACCTGGCCGGTAGCATGAAC
This sequence comes from Aeromonadaceae bacterium, assembly GCA_041905215.1. Lineage (GTDB taxonomy): Bacteria > Pseudomonadota > Gammaproteobacteria > Enterobacterales > Aeromonadaceae > Pseudaeromonas. The sequence continues at coordinate 2,463 of JAYRLO010000131.1, read as the reverse complement.
TCCGGCATCGGTGCGCCCGGCACACTGGATCTCAACGGGATGATTGGCGATGGCCGACAACACCCGCTCCAGTTCCGCCTGGACACTGTTCACCTCCCGCTGCCGCTGCCAGCCGAAATATCGGCTGCCATCATATTCGATGCCCATGGCAATACGCATCTTAGACTCCCTACTGCGTGATATCGGCGGCGATTATACGAGAAGCTCACCAAAAAAAAAGCGGAGGCTCTAGAGCCTCCGCTTACCGAGATCCGATGGGCTTAGGCCAGCCGCTTGAGCAGCCGCTGAGCCTCATCTTTTTGCACACTCGATCCGGAAGCCAATACTTCGTTGAGCAGCTCAACGGCACTGGTCTTATCATCGATCTCCAGATAGGCCCGAGCCAGATCCAGTTTGGCACCCAGTTCGCTATCCAGATCGACATCAACACCCTCGCCCGTCGGCAATACTTCGGGGAATTCGTCGAGCCCGACATCCAGAGAGAGTCCCTGATAGGGCTCATCCTTCTCGGAAGACTCTTCCGCCTCGGCCAGCAACTCATCGATTGCCTTGAATGAGGGCTGACTGGCAGAGGCGGACTGAGCCAGTAGGGCATCAATATCATCCGCCGCGACAGGAGCACTCAAATCAACGATTGGTTCTTCATTATACCAATCCGCCACCGGAGACTCTTCAGCCTCACGCCGAGGCTCGGCATGGGCTACCCCCTGATGTTCCAACTCATGGCTGAGCTCTTCCAGACTGGCATCCAGAGCCGCATCATCACCATCCAGCTCTTCAGATTCACTTTCCAGTGACGCCACAAGCTCCGCATCAGAATCCAGGTCATCTTCGGGGGCAAAAGGCTCATCTTCTAACTCATCGGCGCTATCAAACAGGGCTTCGAGCTCATCATTTGAGAGATTAACCTCTTCTCGTGGCTCAAAGGGCTCGACAGTTGCGGCGACAGCATCAGGCTCCAGGGGATGATGCTCTGCACTCACCGCATCGGTGACTACAGGCTGACTCTGTGTCTCGCTGACACCCAGCTCGGAGAGAAACTCAGACTCATCCAGCGGCTCATTAAAATCGGCTGGCCAAGCCGGTTCTGACTGGCTCTTGCCTGTCGGCACCGACAGATCCAGATCGCTCTCCGTCAATTCAGGAACCAGCTCGGAATCCATGGCGCTGGACGTCTTGGCTCCCTCATTCAGGGCAAACGATGTCGGGATGGTGAAAGCAGGTTCTTTACGTTCACTCAGCACAATCTCAGGCTGCGGTTGCACCGTCTCATCCTGCTGATCCAGATCCGGCAAATCAGACATGCCCACCATGTCGGCTGCCAGCAGGTGATCAAAGTGAGAGTCGCCGTGGGCCATCATCATCTCGGCCGACTCGGCATCCTCCAGCTCACGAGCTGCCTGGTCACGCTTACTGCGTGCCATCAGCCAAAGACTGACCAACGCCAATGCCAGCAGGAAGGGCAACGCCAGCATGAGAGCCAGATTCAATGGTGTGGAAACCAATTGACTCCAGAAACCCTCCTCGTTCGCCGCAGGCTCTGCACTCTGCGCCTCTGATGGTGTAGCAACTGCTGCCGGACTGGCGGCCTGCGCCGCCGAGGCCTGGCTCGTCAGCAGAGCCTTGAGTTGAGCCACATCTTGAGTCAATTGACTGACTTGTGATTCCAGCTGGCCATTAGACTTGGTCAGCTCCTCAATTTTGCCCTGATAGGCTTGCTGCCAATTGGGGTCGGTTGCCGAGACAGCGCCGGAGGTGGCTGATGCAACCAGTGCACTGACGGAGGCGTCGACGCTAGCCTGCGCCGAGGAGGTCGGTTGTGCCATGCTGGCAGCCAGCGGCTCGCTCTGGATGACCAGCTTGTTACTGACCACATCCTCTTGTTGTGGTGCAACCGTCGCCACCGGAACAGATACGGCCTCGGCGGCACTAGCCGCTGGTTCAGGAGCGGATACCCCCGGGTTGGCTGGCGTCAATTTGACCACCGGCTTGGCAACCTCTTGTGTCGGTGCCGACTCAACTGCCGATTCGGCGGGCGGCGAGAGCTTGATGACTCGGGTAGCCTTCGGTGTGTCAGTGGTTGCTGCATCCGCCACGGCTGATGGCGTCGCCGTTTTGGTTGAGGTCCGGGCGGTTAGTGTCATGCGACCATTGCGCATCAACTGCTGAGCCTGTGCTTCGCTCTCGGCGCGGATCTGCTCTTGCGTGGGCAACGTCAGACGAGCACCACGATAAAGGCCATTGAGCTTGCCACCGGCGAAGGCTTGTGGATTCTTGCGATAGATTGCCAGCATGGTCTGATGCACCGAGACCTGGCTGCTGGGCCGCACCTGCTGGGCGATCGACCAGAGCGTATCGTTGTTCTTGACCGGGCCATAGACGCCAGCTGAGGCACCATCGTCCACGACGGCTGTTTCGACGAAAGGCTCAGGAACTCCAACTTTCATCGTCGGCTTGGATCGC
>JAYRLO010000130.1:0-7885 GCA_041905215.1 Aeromonadaceae bacterium | reverse complement strand
TGGGCATAGTTTCGCAGCCGCATTTTTTTGCAACTTCAAGTTGTTTTATTTCAAACATCGAGGATCGATACAATGGCTAAGATCGTTAAAGTACTGGCTCGTGAAATCATTGACTCACGTGGTAACCCGACTGTAGAAGCCGAAGTTCACTTGGAAGGTGGTTTCGTTGGTATGGCTGCTGCCCCGTCTGGCGCCTCTACTGGTTCCCGCGAAGCGTTGGAACTGCGTGACGGCGACAAGTCTCGTTTCCTGGGCAAGGGTGTTCTGAAGGCAATCGGCGCTGTTAACGGCCCGATCGCTGCTGCTCTGGTTGGCAAAGATGCCAAGGACCAAGCTGCCATCGACCAAATCATGATCGATCTGGATGGTACTGAAAACAAATCCAACTTCGGTGCCAACGCTATCCTGGCTGTTTCCCTGGCCAACGCCAAGGCTGAAGCTGCTGCCCAAGGCATGCCGCTGTACGCCTGGATTGCCGAACTGAACGGCACTGCCGGTGTTTACTCCATGCCGCTGCCGATGATGAACATCATCAATGGTGGTGAGCACGCCGACAACAACGTCGACATCCAAGAATTCATGATCCAGCCAGTTGGCGCCAAGACCCTGAAAGAAGCGGTTCGCATGGGCGCTGAAGTGTTCCACAACCTGGCCAAGGTTCTGAAGTCCAAGGGCTACAACACTGCCGTTGGTGACGAAGGTGGTTTCGCTCCGAACCTGAAGTCCAACGCCGAAGCTCTGGAAGTTATCGCTGAAGCCGTTGCCGCTGCTGGCTACGTTCTGGGTAAGGACGTGACTCTGGCCATGGACTGTGCCGCTTCCGAGTTCTACGACGCCGAGAAGAAAGAGTACAACCTGAAGGGCGAAGGTCGTATCTTCACCTCTAACGGTTTCTCTGACTTCCTGGAAGAGCTGACTGCCAAGTTCCCGATCGTTTCTATCGAAGACGGTCTGGACGAATCTGATTGGGAAGGCTTCGCCTACCAAACCAAGAAGCTGGGCAGCAAGATCCAGATCGTTGGTGACGACCTGTTCGTAACCAACACCAAGATCCTGAAGCGCGGTATCGACAACGGCATCGCCAACTCCATCCTGATCAAGTTCAACCAGATCGGTTCTCTGACCGAAACTCTGGCTGCTATCAAGATGGCCAAGGATGCTGGTTACACCGCCGTTATCTCCCACCGCTCTGGTGAAACCGAAGACGCTACCATCGCTGACCTGGCTGTTGGTACCGCTGCTGGCCAAATCAAGACTGGTTCCATGAGCCGTTCTGACCGTGTTGCCAAGTACAACCAACTGATCCGTATCGAAGAAGCCCTGGGTGCCAAGGCTCCTTTCCGTGGTCTGAAAGAAGTTAAGAACCAAGCCTAATCCGCTGGTTGCTTAAAACTCGCCTATGCAAGCCCCGCCAAACGGCGGGGCTTTCTTTTGTGCCGTAATATGGGAAACTATGCCGCCGGGAGGATCACCGATGCGACTATTTACCCTTGTATTGATGCTGGTGTTGGGCGTACTGCAGCAGCAACTCTGGTTTGGCAAGAATGGTTTGGTGGAATATCGCCAGACTTCAGACAATGTGCTGCGCCAGCAAGCCGACAATCAACAGCTCAAGGAGCGTAACGAGATGCTCTACAAGGAGATCGATGATCTCAAGAGCGGTCTCGAGGCGATCGAGGAGTTGTCGCGAAATGATCTTGGTTTTATTAAACCGGAAGAGACGTTCTACCGCATCCTGCCCAAAGAGGGCAAAGCGAACAACCTCCCCAGCTCCCTACCCAAGAGTGATTGATGATGCTGACTTTTACCGTTGTGGTTCCTGCGGCCGGTATTGGCAGTCGCATGGGGGCCAGTTGTCCGAAACAGTATCTGCCATTGGCTGGTAAATTTCTCATCGAACATACCTTGGAACGCCTGCTGGCTCATCCGCGTATCGAGCGGGTGGTGGTGGCTATTGCGGCCGATGATGATTTTTTCTCGACACTGCCAGTTGCCAGTCATCCGCGTTTAATGACCACGACCGGTGGCCGAGAGCGTGCCGACTCGGTTCTCAATGGCTTGTCTCTGGTCGAGAGCGACTGGGTGCTGGTGCATGACGCGGCCCGCCCCTGTATCACCCATCAGGACATCGATCGGCTGATTCATGCTGGTCTGGCTGGGGATGGTGCCATCCTCGGCAGTCGGGTGCGCGATACCATGAAGCGCAGCGATGCGGCCGGGTTTATTCAAAAGACGGTGGATCGCGACCAGCTGTGGCACGCCTTGACCCCGCAATTTTTCCGCACCCGGCTACTGCGTGACGCCATACAGCAAGGGCAGAGCCAGGGCTTGCCGATTACTGATGAAGCTTCGGCCATGGAGTTGGCAGGCTGGCACCCGCTGATGGTCGAAGGGCGTGCCGACAATCTCAAGGTGACCCGCCCCGAGGATCTGGCGTTGGCGGCCCTGTTTCTGACCCAACAGGAGGCGAACTCATGATCCGCATTGGTCACGGTTTTGATGTGCACAAATTTGGTGGTGAAGGTCCCTGTACCCTGGGTGGCGTCAAGGTGCCGTATGAGCAAGGCTTGTTAGCCCATTCCGATGGCGACGTGGTACTGCATGCCGTCTCAGATGCCTTGTTGGGGGCCATTGCCGCTGGTGATATCGGGCACCATTTCCCGGACAATGATATGAGTTTTAAAGGCATCGACAGCCGGATCCTGCTGCGCGATGTCTATGCCAAGGTGCTGGCCAACGGTTACCGTCTGGGGAATCTGGACGTGACCATCATAGCCCAGGCGCCGAAGATGGCGCCGCATATCGAGGCGATGCGGGCCGTGATGGCCGCAGATCTTCAATCAGCCATTCAACAAATTAACGTCAAGGCAACGACCAGCGAACGGCTGGGGTTTACCGGGCGCAAAGAGGGCATAGCCGTGGAAGCAGTAGTATTGGTGGTGAAAGCATGAGTCTGCCTGAATGGAGTTATCTGCACGGTAAACCGCAACAATCGGCCCGTTTCAAACAGCAACCGGAAGATTTTGTCGTTATCGAGGATATGGGCTTCGAACCGGATGGTGCCGGTGAACATATTCTGGTCTACGTGCGCAAGCGTGGGGAAAACACCGCCTGGGTGGCGGGCCTGCTGGCCAAGGCGGCTGGGGTGCAGCGCAGCGCCGTGACCTGGGGCGGCCTCAAGGATCGCAACGCCGTGACCGAGCAGTGGTTCGGCATCCATGTGCCGGGTAAGGATGAACCCGATCTGAGCTCTGTCGAGAGTGACTCCATCCAGATCCTAAAGCGCAGCCGCCACTCGCGCAAATTGCGCACCGGCACCCTGAAGGGAAACAGCTTCACTATATTGCTGCGAGACGTGGCCCAGACTCCGGAACTGGAGGCGCGTCTGGCTGCCATTGGCGAGCGTGGCGTACCCAACTATTTCGGCGATCAACGCTTCGGCCGGGGTGGGAATAACCTGGAGGCCGCCGAGTCGATGTTCCAGGGCAAGCGCATCAAGGATCGGGATAAACGCTCACTGTTCCTCTCAGCCGCCCGCAGCTATCTGTTCAACCACCTGGTCAGCGAGCGACTGGCGGCCGGACTGTCCGACACTCTGCTGGCGGGTGACTGCCTGATGCTGGCCGGAACTCACTCCTTCTTCAGTGAACCCGAGGTGAGTGAAGAGCTGCAACAGCGTCTGGCTTCAGGTGACTTGCAACTGAGCGCACCCTTGTGGGGCCGTGGGCGCCAGGCCGCACAGGCCGATGCTCTGGCATTCGAGACCGAAAAACTGGCCGCGTTTGATAGCTGGAAAAACGGGCTGGAAGGGGCCGGGCTGAATCAGGAACGTCGTCCTTTGTTGCTCAAGCCGAAAGAGTGGCAATGGAGCTGGCAGCCGGATGGTTTGCAGCTGAATTTCTGGTTACCGGCTGGCTGTTACGCCACCAGCGTTATTCGCGAGCTGGTATCGGTTGAACACATGGAAAACCATGAAGATTCTGGTCAGTAACGATGATGGGGTGCACGCCGACGGGATCCGCATCCTGAGCGAGGCATTGCGCCAAATTGCCGAGGTCGTGGTGGTGGCCCCCGATCGCAACCACAGCGGGGCCAGCCATTCATTGACGTTGGAAAATCCGCTGCGGCTGGAGTCGCTGACACACAACGGTTTTATCGCTGTCAAAGGGACACCGACCGATTGCGTACATCTGGCGGTCAACGAGTTGATAAAACCGCTGCCGGATATGGTGGTTTCCGGAATCAATCATGGTGCCAACCTGGGTGATGATGTCATCTATTCCGGGACAGTCGCCGCCGCGACCGAAGGTCGGCATCTCGGCTTGCCAGCGATGGCGGTCTCTTTAGTGGGGTCTGAACATTTTGCCTCGGCGGCCCATTATGCCTGCCGACTGGTGCAGGGGTTGATGCGCAATCCGCTGCCGGCGGATCAGATCCTGAATGTGAATGTTCCGGATCTGCCATTGGCGCAAATCAAAGGCATTCGTGTGACGCGACTGGGTTGTCGGCACCCCGCCGAAGCTGTGATAGTAGAGCAGGATCCCCGCGGGAAGCCTATCTACTGGATTGGCCCACCGGGTGCAAGCCAGGATGCGGGAGAGGGAACTGATTTTGCTGCGGTCGAGGCGGGTTATGTCTCTATCACACCATTGCAGGTTGATATCACCGCCTATCGCCACATGGATGGCTTACAAGAGTGGATAAGGGAGCTGTGAATACTCTTGCGTAACAATGCAGTACCACCTCTGATTGGACAGTTGATCCGTCAGGGCATTCGTGACGAGCGGGTGTTGGCGGCAATGGCCAATGTGCCCCGGGAAGCATTTGTTGATGAAGCCTTTGCCCATCAGGCGTGGGAGAATATGGCGTTGCCAATCGGCTTCGGCCAGACCATCTCTCAGCCCTATATAGTGGCTCGGATGACGGAGCAACTGTTGATCGGCACCCCCAAGTCGGTATTGGAGATTGGTACTGGTTCGGGCTACCAGACGGCGGTGCTGGCCCAGTTGGTCAACCATGTCTACAGCGTGGAACGGATCAAGACACTACAGTATCAAGCCAAGCGGCGTTTGCAGCGTTTGGATCTCCACAATGTTTCGACCCGGCATGGCGATGGCTGGGCTGGCTGGCCGACAAAAGCTCCTTTTGACGCTATTATAGTGACCGCTGCGGCACAAGTAGTGCCTGATGCGCTGGTTCAGCAGCTTAAGGTGGGTGGCCGGCTCATCATTCCGGTTGGGGAAAGTCGATGCGACCAAAAATTGCTGTTGATCGAAAAAACTGCAACTCAGGTGCGGAGTGAAGTCTTGGAAGCTGTGCGTTTTGTCCCCCTGGTGCATGGTGAACTTCAATGAAGCTGTTTGCCCGTCTCTATGATCGGGTGATGATCTGGTCTCGTCACCGGCATGCGGTGCGTTTTTTGGCCATCAATAGTTTTATCGAGTCTGTGTTCTGGCCGATTCCGCCCGATGTGATGCTGGCTCCTATGTGTTTGGCAAAACCGGAAAAATCCTGGCGTTATGCTCTCATCGCTTCGATCTCATCGGCGCTCGGTGGTTTGGCTGGTTATCTGCTCGGGTACTGGTTGTTTGATGTCGCCGTGTTACCCGCGATCGAGGCTTTGGGTTATCAGGCCAATTTTGAACTGATCAAACAGTGGTTTATGAAATGGGACTTTTGGGTGGTATTTCTCGCGGGCTTTTCACCGATCCCCTATAAGCTGTTTACCGTTACCGCCGGGATGATGCATATGGCGGTTGTGCCTTTCATGGTGGCCTCGATCATCTCCCGCAGTGCCCGTTTCTTCCTGGTGGCTGCCCTGATGAAGTGGGGTGGCGCCAAAATGGAACAGAAATTACGTCAGTACATCGATCTGATTGGCTGGCTATGTGTTGTTGCGGCAATTGTCGCCTATTTTGTGATCAAAAGTTGATGTTACTAAGCGTTAGGATGATGCGAACTCTGATGGCCACATGTTGTTTGAGCATGGTGGTGGCCTGTAGCAGCCATGATTCACCGGCCCCGGTGCGTGATGCGGGTAACCGCTCGGCCAAGCACTCGAATCAGGCGCGGGCAGAGAAAAGAGCCGATGAGCCGCTGGCGAAGAATCGCTATCGGGTCAAGAAAGGTGACACCTTGTATGCGATTGCCTGGATGTACGGCCTCGATTTTCAGGCGGTGGCTCGCTACAACGACATTCAGCCACCCTATTCGATCTATGCCGGGCAGGTGTTGAAACTGGATCTGGATAACCCAAGTGCCGGGCGGTATGTCGTCAAGTCGGGGGATAGCCTATCCATGGTTGCTCAAAGCCATGGAACTAACATGATGACGCTGGTGCGGCTCAACGATTTAAAGAAGCCGTATACGATTCATCCGGGACAGTTATTGTTACTTGGCGCACCGTCGACATCGGCGCCAGCAACAATGACAGCGAAGCGTGATCCAAAACAAAATAATGTGCAAAAGGCTGAAACTCCTGTGACGCAGGGGCTTGCTGCTGGTAACAGAAAAGAATACTCTCGAACCATAAATGAACAGAATTACAACAACTATTTAACCTGGCAATGGCCAGCTCGTGGCCGGATTGTTCAGGGTTTTTCGCTCTCGGAGCAAGGTAATAAAGGCATAGACATAGCAGGAACTCGCGGCCAAGCCGTGGTTGCTGCCGCCTCTGGCAAGGTGGTCTATGCCGGAAGTGCTCTTCGAGGCTACGGTAACTTAATAATAATCAAGCACAACGAGGACTACCTGTCGGCTTATGCTCACAACGATGTATTACGTGTGCAAGAGCAACAGGAAGTGAAAGCAGGTCAACGCATAGCCGATATGGGTAGCAGCGACGCTCAAGATGTGCGGCTACATTTTGAAATTCGTTATCGGGGTCAATCTATAAACCCGGCGCGATTTCTTCCGAAACGATAAAGCCCTGAAGCGATTTATCTGACGGGTTGGGGGGAACAACCTATGAGCGATATGGAATTAACCACAACTGAAAACGTTTTCGAGCTCGATGAAGAGTTGGAAACAATCGAGAGTATGGTCGATGTCGATGATGGCGACGATGCTGTGGCGGCCGAAATGGTTACTGCGGAAGTGCAGCGAGTCTCGATGGACGTTACCCAACTCTATCTAGGTGAAATCGGCTTTTCTCCGTTGTTGACCGCTGAAGAAGAAGTATTTTTTGCCCGCAAGGCACTGCGCGGCGACCTCGCGGCCCGCAAGCGCATGATCGAATCCAATCTACGCCTGGTGGTCAAGATTGCCCGTCGCTATAACAATCGGGGTCTGGCACTGCTCGATCTGGTTGAAGAGGGAAATCTGGGGCTCATTCGTGCCGTCGAGAAGTTTGATCCGGAACGCGGTTTCCGTTTCTCGACCTACGCCACCTGGTGGATCCGTCAGACCATAGAGCGGGCCATCATGAATCAGACGCGCACCATTCGTCTGCCGATCCATGTGGTCAAAGAGTTGAATGTCTATTTGCGCACGGCGCGCGAGCTGGCTCATCAGTTGGATCATGAGCCTACGGCTGAAGATATTGCTGCTGCCGTGGATCGTCCGGTGGAAGATGTCTCGCGCATGCTCAAGCTGAATGAAAAGATCTGCTCGGTGGACTCACCGATTGGCGGTGACGGCGATAAGGCTCTGCTGGATATCCTGACCGATGAGCGGGGCATGGGGCCGGAGCTGGAGACCCAGGACGATGACATGCGCGTCAGCGTGGTTCACTGGCTCGAACAGCTCAATGCCAAACAACGTGAAGTTTTGGCGCGCCGCTTTGGTTTGCTTGGATATGAACCGGCAACCTTGGAAGATGTCGGTCGTGAGATTGGGCTGACTCGTGAGCGGGTACGGCAGATCCAGGTCGAAGCCTTGCGTCGGT
>JAYRLO010000129.1:0-7945 GCA_041905215.1 Aeromonadaceae bacterium | reverse complement strand
AAACCCCGCATCGTCATTGACGATGCGGGGTTTTGTTTTGGCTTTATCCCAGTTACCTGCTGTGAATCGAGAGGGATGGAGTCTGGACGAAAAGCAGACCGTTGGCGGCAGGGATGCCGCCGTCGAGCCTACACGGATGTATTCACGGCGTGTCTGCGCTCGATCAGACTCCAGCGCAACATCGAACTGGGACATAGCCTTTGTTGTTAGTGGCGCTTTGCACGCCGCTGTAGGGTGGTGATCAGGCGGTAACGGGGGTCAGTGGTGCTCGTTTCAGCGAGCGACTGACCAGCCATTCACCGATCCCCAGCGTCAGGAGCAGACCGATGAGCAGAGGCGCACTGGTGTGCCAGTCGATGCTGGCTTCCGGCAACTGCGGGAAGATAAACAGCAGCAGGGCACCCAATACAAACAGCAGGCCACTGGTGGTCATCAAAGCGATCAGGAGTCGGCCACCTGGTACCCTAAAGGCGCGCGGGGTCAGCGGATCCTGACGACGCAGACGCAGGAATGAGGCGAACAGCAGCAGATAGGGCATCAAAAAGATGGTGCTGGAGAAGGCAAAGACACTCCAAAATAGTTCGTCATTGGTCTGTGCCAGCAGGGCGTAGGCCAGGATCACCAGCGTCGCCACCATACCGGTCACCGTATTGGCGCCGACGGGGGAGCCGTATTTCGGATGGCGACGAGCCACATAAGCCGGGAGTTCACCCGCCTCGGCGGCTTCAGCTGCTGCCCGGCTGGAGCCCATGGTCCAGTTCACCATGTTGCTGATGAGTGTGAGTAACACCAGGACGCCGAGCCCACTCACCAGGGTGTCGGCCCAGGGGGAATCGGCAAACAGGATGCGTGAGGCATCGGTGATGCCGGCAATCAGACCTACTTTTTCGACGGGTAGGGCGGACAGGATCCCCAGTGTGCCGAATAGGTAGAGAGCCGCGATGATGACGCTGGCGCCGATCATGGCCCGTGGCATGGTGCGCACCGGATCTTTAAGGGTTTTACCCAGGCAGGCGATGAGCTCCAGACCCAGCAGGTTGTAGATGATGGCGGGCAGGAAGCTGACGCCGCCTTCCAGGGAGGGCAGCATGCTGCGCAGGGTCAGGTCATTGGCCATGCCATGGTTCAGGGCATAGTAAAAACCGGCACCGCCCAATGCGCAGATGACGACCATCTTCAGCAGGGCTCCCACCTTGCTGACCCAGACCCCGACATGCACCGAGACATTACAAAACCCCACCGTCAGCCAGATGAGCGCGATACAGATGGCGACGCGCCAGCCCAGACTGAGCTCTGGCAGGAACAACTCCGCTACCATGCCGGCGAACAGAATATAGACCGCAGGCATCCACAATCCGACGTTGATCCAGTAGAGCCAGGTGGTGCGAGCCGCCATCTTGAGGCCGAAGGCGCGTTTGACCCAGGAGTAGATGCCGCCATCCGAGGGATAGCTGGTGCCCAGCTCGGCAGCGATCAAAGCATAGGGGATGACGAAAAACAGCAGGGTGACCACCCACCAGCCAATCACGCCGGTTCCTAAAGCCGCCGCAGCGGTGAGGGTATCGATGATGAGCACGGAGCAGAGGATGAACAGGATTTGACTGACCAGACCCATCTGTCTGGTGGTAGTGGATGTTGGCATAAAAGTCCCTTTCGCCGAATGAAGGTGCGGTTTCTTAAGGGAAACTAATACCCATTTTGGTGATATGATTGAAATGCAATATTTACATCATTTGATGAAATATAATCATAGAGATGTCTATGGATCTGAATTTATTGAAATTACTGCCCGTATTGGCCGATGAGAAGAGCGTCACAAAGGCAGCTGAACGCCTCTATATGAGTCAATCTGCCTTCAGTCACGCCCTGAATCGAGTGCGGGAACAGTTAGAGGACCCGCTGTTTATCCGTACCAGTCAGGGGATGGAGCCGACCCCGAGGGCGCGGCAGTTGATTCCGGTCATCCGGGAGTCTTTGGGGCGTCTGGAGCGGGGCATGACCGGTAGTCGGCAGTTTGATCCGGCCACCTCGGCTCGAACCTTCTACCTGGGAGCGGTCGACTACTTCGAGTTCTTAGGGCTGCCCCGTCTGGTATCCAAGTTCAAGAGCGAAGCACCGAATATCCGTCTGAGCGTGGATATCCTGGCGGAGAAGATCCAGCATGAAGGGGTGGAATCCGGTCAGTTGGATGTCTTTGTCGGCATCGATTCTCTGCAGTATGTGCCCCACTTTTTTAACAAGCGCACCTGGTTGCAGGATCGGTTTGTTGCCATTACGGCGCGGGATCGCGTGGACCTTCCGGCACAGCTATCGCTCAAACAGTTTCTGGCCGAGCCCCAGGTTCACCTGCCGGCTGTGAGTTCGGGGGCCGATCTCATCGAGCGCTGGCTGACGGCCAACCACCTGTCGCGCACCCTGGCGACCGTGGTGCAGAGCTATGCGGTGGGCGGTCGAGTGGTGGCGGCTTCGGGTTATCTGATGTGTGTCCCCTACCTGATTGCCCGGGAGCTGGTCAGCATGCTGCCGTTGCGCATTCTGGATCTGCCGGAAGGAGCACCGGAGCTGACGCTCACCATCCTCAGCCACTCCCTCTACGACCATCAACCGGATATCCGTTGGCTGATTGAGCAGATCAGTCAATGCACCTTCGATGGCTCTGGGGAACCAAGCGCGCAGTCGCCGGGTCTTTGATCCTGATGCTTGTCAGTTAAGAGGTTCGGGAGAGACATCCTCTCTCGCCAACACGCCGTAAACCCTTCCATGGGGGCTCGACGCCAACGGTTGGCTCAAAAGGCTATCTCTCCTTCGCTAACGGACTGGTATTGGGGCGCTGACCCGTTCGCCTTGGTTTAATGAAAGAGCGATTTAACGAAAGTAGCGATCTCGAATGATTTTGGCCTGTGAGCTGGCCAGGACATATTGCATGCCATCCATCAGTCGTTGCGCCAGCTTGGCATCGAAGGTGGCTCGCGACCAGGCGATGTAGGAGGGTGAGCCTCGCAAATGGAAGGGCGATTTGATGAGTGGTAGCTGCAACGAGTGAATCAACCAGTCGGCCTGTGCTTCCGGCATGATGACCACATCACTGCGGTCGCGCATCAGACGCTGCAACCCTTGTTCATAACTCTTGAGCTCATGCTTGTTCAGTAGACCCGAGCGATCAATATCCGGGTGGTAGGCCGCTCCCGCCAGGGTATCGATGCGCTTGTGCTGCAAATTAGCCATATTGCGGATGACCAGTTCCGGATGGGCGACGATGAAGACTTTGTCCTCCGCCGGGAATGGCGCCTCGGTGAGGAAGATCAAGAACTGCTCCCGCTCCGGAGTCTTGTTGGGCCCCAAGATCAGATCCGCCTCGCCATTTTCCAGCATCTGGAAGGCCCGTTTGAGCGGGACGCTGATAAAGCTGATCTCCAGCTCTGCCCGAGCCGCAGCGAGCTTGAACAGGTCGATGTAGTAACCCGTGTAGTAGGGGGGATCTATGATGCGGTAGGGCGGTGCATCATTGACAACCACCCGCAGCGGGGTGGCCTGCGTCAGGCTGCACAGAGTTAGCAACAGACAGAAGAGTAGTATTCCAGCTCCTAGCCTTCGCATCGGCTCTCCCGAATAATAGATGTTAAATGAATAGATCATTTATGTGTCTAGATTGGGTATAGTCAGACAAACAGGCTCTAGCCATCCCGGCGCCAAGATGCCGTCAAATTCTGCTGGCTTGCCCACAAGGAGAAGCGTTTTGAACCTCGAAAGCCCGACTACTCCCGTTATATCCCTGACTCGAACGCCATGGTTGCATGGGGATAATAGCCAGAGCAAGCGCTGTGAACTGCTCACCTATTTCCAGCAAACCTATGATTTATATGAGTCTCTTTTTGAGGCGTTGGCGGTGGAGGAGGCTTGGTTCAACAAGGCTATTCCGTTGCGCCACCCCTTGATCTTCTACTTCGGCCATACCGCCGCCTTCTTCATCAACAAGCTGCTGGCTGGCGGCTGGATCGACGAACGGTTGGATGCGCGCATCGAGGCCATGGTCGCCATCGGGGTGGACGAGATGAGCTGGGACGACCTGGACGAGAGCCACTACCCCTGGCCCAGCGTCGAAGAATTGCGCCAGTATCGCGCCCGGGTGCGGGAGCGGGTAAGCGACTTCATTCAGACCATGCCGCTGAGCCTGCCCATCGACTGGCACAGCCCGGCTTGGGTGATCCTGATGGGGATCGAGCATGAACGCATCCATCTGGAGACCTCTTCGGTGCTGATCCGTCAGCTGCCGTTGCAGTGGGTCCGCCCGCTGCCGCAGTGGCCCGTCTGCCCGTTGGCCCGTCATCAACTGGCCCAGGTGCCCGTCAACAGTCTGGTCGCCGTGGCGGGCGGTCTGGTGCGTCTGGGCAAGCCACAGAGCGACGCCACCTATGGCTGGGACAACGAATATGGCCTGCGTGAAGTTCATTTGGCGCCATTTCAGGCCAGCCGCATGCTGGTGAGCAACGCCGAATTCCTCGCATTTGTGCAGGCTGGTGGCTACCTAGAGCCGCGCTGGTGGAGCGAGGAGGGGTGGGGCTGGCGTCAATTTTCCCAGGCGCAGCAGCCCACCTTCTGGGTCGGTGAGCCGGATGGCGAGTTACGACTGCGATTGATGTGTGACGAGGTGCAGATGCCCTGGGATTGGCCGGTCGAGGTCAACCAGTTGGAAGCCGACGCCTTCTGTCGCTGGAAGTCTGCGCAGACGGGCCTGTCGGTGCAACTGCCCTGCGAGGCCGAGTGGTCCTGTCTGCGGCAGCAAGTCGCGGTTGATCAGCCAAACTGGCTGGTGGCTCCGGGCAATATCAACCTGGAGCATTGGGCCTCCTCCTGCCCGGTGGACCAGTTTGCTCAGGGGGATTTCTTTGATCTGCTGGGCAACGTCTGGCAGTGGAGCAGCTCGCCCATTGATGGCTACGACGGCTTTAGCATCCACTCCCTGTATGACGACTTCTCGACGCCGACCTTTGATGGCAAGCACAACCTGATCAAAGGGGGATCCTGGATCTCGACCGGCAATCTGGCCCTGCAGCACTCGCGTTATGCCTTCCGTCGCCACTTCTTCCAACACGCCGGATTCCGCTATGTGGTCTCCTCCTACCGCGAAACGGACAGCGTGAATCCCTATGAGACGGATCTCCGGGTAGCCCAGGCGCTGGATGCTCACTATGGCCCGGAATATCTGGGGGTAGCCAACTTCGCCCAGGCGCTGGTCGCCCGGGTGGCGCGCCTGGTGCCGCCGGGTGGTCGGGCGCTGGATATGGGCTGCTCGGTGGGGCGCAGCAGTTTCGAGTTGGCGCGTCACTGCCGCGAGGTGGATGGCGTCGACTTCTCGGCTCGTTTCATCGATGTGGCTTTGACCCTGGCGCGGCAGGATCGCTTTCGCTATGCCCTGCCATCGGAGGGGGATCTGCTGGAGTACTGTGAAGCCCGGCTCTCGCCCCTGGGGATTGGCGCCGAGCAGGTGGCGCGGGTTCATTTCAGCCAGGGCGATGCCTGCAACCTCAAGCCCAAGTACCAGGGGTATGATCTGATCCTGGCCGCCAATCTCATCGAGCAGTTACGGGATCCCAAGCGCTTCTTGCTGGATGTCGCTCATCGTCTCAATGCCGGCGGTATCCTGGTGCTCAGCTCCACCTATCACTGGCAGGAGGCGCTGACCCCCAAGGAGAATTGGCTGGGCGGGATCCGGGAGAACGGCGAGGCTCTGGCGAGCTATCCGGCGCTGCAGCGGCTGCTGGCCCCGGCCTTTGAGGAGTTGGTGGAGCCCCTGGAACTGCCACTGGTGATCCGGCAAACGGCCCGTCGCTACCAGCATGCCCTGGCGCAGCTGACGGTCTGGCGCAAGCGCGCCGGATAAGCTGACAGTTAGACGCCGGTTGCCGGTCGGCTCAGGATGAGAGCACTTGCCTTGGCCTGCTTCGGAGCCCAAATGCGCTCATCCATACTGCTGTCACTCCTCATGGCGATGGCTCTACTCCTGCTGGCGGGGCCCCTGTCGGCCACCCCCTTGCGGGTGGCCACCTTTAACATCGCCTGGCTCGCCGATCGCCCCTTGCCGGATATGGCGGCGGTGCGCGCCTGTGAGGCCGAGGCTCGAGCCTATCCGGCGCTGGATGCCCGGCCCACTCCCTCCTGTCGTCAGGGCCGCTTTCGCACTGCGGCCGCCTATCGGTTGCTGGCGCGCCATGTGGCGTCGCTGCAGGCCGATCTGATCGCCTTTGAGGAGGTGGAAGGATCCGAGGCGTTGGCGCTGCTGCTGGAGCCGGATGGCCGGGTGCCAGTGGCGACGGGGACGGGCGTTCATCGCGGCGCTGATTGGTGGTGGCTGGTCAATCCGCTCCCCGTCGATGGTCGACAACGGGTGGCGCTGGCGGTACGGCGGGAGTTGGTTCGGGAACTGCGGGTGACTCCCGTGCCCGAACTGGGGCAGCCCTTGACGCGGGAGGCGCGGGGCGGCCTGTTGGCCCATCTGAGCTTTATTGATGGGCGTCAGCTGCATGTGCTGGTGGTCCATCTCAAATCCGGCTGCCAAGATTTCGGCTCCCCCTCATCCTCGAGCTCGACCCCGGCCTGCCGCCAGCTGGCGGCTCAGCTGCCGATCCTGGCCCGTCTGCTCGATGAGCTGGAGGCTCAGGGCGGGCCTATCTTGCTGCTGGGGGATTTCAACCTCCGTTTTGTCGCCACACCTGGACAGGTAGCACCGGATGGTGCCTGGTCGTTGCTGGACAATCGGCAACCTGCTGGTGCCCGGCTCGAGCGATTGACGGTGGGGTTTACCCAGCCGGAGGGCTGCTTCTTGCCCCGCTATGGCAACCAGCCCATCGACCATATCCTGCTGGCCGGTACTCTGGTGGGCCACGCCGTTCCCGGCTCGCTGCAGGCTCATCCCTTCCGCACCGACGCCGAGTCCAAGCGGCTGCGCCCCGGTGCTCAGTGGTTCTTGAGTGATCACTGTCCGCTCAGCGTGCTGATCCGGCTGCCCTGAAGGGGAATCGTCGGCTGATGCATCGCTGCTCGCTCCACGAAAGCTTGTCAGTTAAGCGGTTCCGGAGAGACTGCCTCTCTCGCCAACTCGCCATAAACCCTTCCATGGGGGCTCGATGGCGGCATCCCTGCCGCCAACGGTTGGCTCAAAAGGCTATCTCTCCTTCGCGAGTTGACCGGCATTGCGTTATTCCACCACGCATTTCCACCGCCTATTTCCACCGAGTGGGGCATTGTTATTTGGCACCCAGACGGTAGGGTGCCAATCTGGTGTCATTGAACGCAGGAACGGATCGGGAGCCGATGATGAGTGAGTGGTTACCAGGGGAGCTGTTTCACCAACAGCAACAACCTCTCTTTTGCGGTGATATGCGCCGGGCCCATCTCTACAAGCAGGCGGCCGAGATGGCCCATGTCTGTTATGCCCCGGCCCATGCCAACCCGCAGCAACCTGGGGCACGGGCGGGACAAGGCCTCAACCGCTGCGTCTGGGTGGCGGGTGAACAGGGGGCGCAGGCCGAAGGGATCTCCAGCTCGCTGCTCGATGGCCTGCTCGACAGCACGCTCGAGCCGGAGGCCAGCATCGGCTGGCATCGCCACGAGAGCAGCGAGGAGATCTACTACCTGCTGGCAGGCTCCCTGCGGGTGGAGCTGGAGGATGAACAGGGGCAACACTGGCAATTTGAGCTGCAGCCGGGTGACAGCCACCGGGTGGGCCCCGGAATGAGTCACTGGGCCCAGGCCGGAGCCCAGGGGGCGCGGTTTATTGCCGTGATGATGAAGTCACGAGGAGAGATAGCATGAAACGAGCCGTGGTAGTGGGCGCTCACTGGGGGCTGGTCCATGTGCAGGCGTTGCGCCAGGCCGGTGTCGAGGTGGTGGCGTTGGGCGGGCGCGATCGGCAGCAGTTGCAAACTGTGGCTGCCGAGCAGGGGAT
>JAYRLO010000128.1:3566-7957 GCA_041905215.1 Aeromonadaceae bacterium | reverse complement strand
TGGTTCCTTTTCCATCACGTTTGACAAGTCGTTGGCCCTTGAGATCATGCGGCGCATGCTGGGAGAGGCGCCCAACGGCATCAATGAAGAAGTCACCGACATGGTTGGCGAAATAACCAACATGGTTACGGGTGGTGCAAAACGGATGCTGGCCGAGAAGGGATACGATTTCGACATGGCAACACCCGTTGTGGTCTCAGGCCCCAGTCATACCATTTCTCACAAGACAGATAGCACCAAGTTGTTGATGCCTTTCGAAAGCGAGTATGGCCGGGCAACGATTGAGATCTGTTTTGAATAAAATGAAAAAATAGCCATCAAGGGATGGCTGTTTGGTTGAGATAGAGCAGTGGCTAGGGAAGGAAAAGCGTGGGTAGAATCATCAAATGGAGCTTGGTAGCGTTGGTTGTATGCTTGATACTTTCGAAGCTTGATATCAAAACTTCGATTTATCATGCCAAAGACAACAGCATCGAGATTAAGTTTCCTCAATGGCAGCCAGAGAAACCCTGGTTCTATCTCTACTGGACTCCGGGAACCTTCACTCTGACGCCACCACCGGTCGAGGAAGATCCGCTGTAAATCCTAAAAAAGGCGCTTTTAAGCGCCTTTTTTACAGGGTCCGGCTCAGATAAACTCCAGATTAACTCGCGGCGTCAGCTTGAGTACCAGTTCATAGGGAATCGTTCCCACATGCTGAGCGACATGCTCCACTGGCAACCCCTCACCCCACAACACGACCTCATCCCCAACGCGATCCGACGCATCCGGTCCCAAATCCACCGTCATCATATCCATGGAAATACGACCTGCCGTTGGCACGATACGACCATTGATCAAGACTGGGGTACCATTAGGTGCCATTCGCGGGTAACCATCGCCATAGCCCATGGCAACAACCCCCAAGCGGGTATCACGTTCAGCGGTCCAGTTGGCACTATAGCCCACACTCTCCCCCGCCTTCGCCGTGCGCACGGCGATGAGGTTGCTCTTGAGCGTCATCACAGGTTGCAGGCCATGGTCACTACCAACCTTGTCCGGGAAAGGAGATATGCCATAGAGCATGATGCCCGGGCGGATCCAATCAGCATGGGCTTCCTTCCAGGCAAGCACGGCGGCCGAATTGGCTAACGCACACTCGCCTGGGTGGTTGGCCGCGATCTGGGAAAACAGTTCGAGTTGCTGACGGGTTGCCGGGTTATCCAGCTCATCGGCACAGCTAAAGTGGGTCATCAGGTTGAAGGGCTGTACCACATTCTTACAAGCCGCCAAGCGTTCATAGAAGGTCGTCACCTCCTCCGGCCGGACGCCGAGTCGATGCATGCCTGTATCCAGCTTCATCCAGGCTCGGATCGGTTGCGGGAGCTCCGCCTGCTCCAGGGCTTCAAGCTGTTCCCAAGAATGCACAGCCGTCTGCAAATTGTTGGCAGCCAATACAGGTAAGTCATCGGCACTGAAAAAGCCCTCGAGCATGATCACAGGCTTGACGATGCCACCACTACGCAGCGTCAGCGCCTCTTCGATACGAGCAACCGCATAGGCATCAACATCATGCAGGGTACGGGCAACGGTAAGCAGATCGTGGCCATAAGCATTGGCCTTGACGACAGCAACCACTTTGGCAGTCGGCGCCTGGCTACGAACCACGCCTAAATTATGCCGAAGGGCCTGTGTATTGATCTGAGCCGTGACTGCTTGCATGGTTTGTCCTTAGTAATCGTCGTCAAAAGCGGGGCCGGCATAATTGTCGAAACGAGAATATTGCCCCTGGAAAGTCAGACGTACCTTGCCGATAGGGCCGTTACGCTGCTTGCCGATGATAATTTCGGCAACCCCTTTGTCAGGGCTGTCATCGTGATAAACCTCATCGCGATAGATGAACATGATGAGATCCGCATCTTGTTCGATAGAGCCAGATTCCCGCAGATCCGAATTGACCGGTCGCTTATCGGCTCTTTGTTCCAGGCTTCGATTCAACTGCGACAGGGCAATCACCGGCACCTGAAGCTCTTTGGCCAACGCCTTGAGTGAGCGGGATATCTCGGCGATTTCCAGCGTCCGGTTTTCACTCAGAGAGGGAACCCGCATCAACTGCAGGTAGTCGATCATCACCAGACTGACCCCACCATGCTCACGGGCAATGCGTCGGGTTCGCGAACGAAGTTCAGTCGGCGTCAAACCAGAGGCATCATCAATATACATCTTGCCCTTTTCGAGCAGCATCCCCATGGTCGAAGAGAGGCGCCCCCAATCATCGTCATCCAGCTGACCAGTTCTCACCCGGGTCTGTTCAATCCGTCCGAGTGAGGCCAACATACGCATGATGATCTGTTCTGAGGGCATTTCCAGCGAAAAAATGACGGCGGGTTTGTCTTGCGTCAGGGCTGCGTGTTCGACCAGATTCATCGCAAAGGTGGTTTTCCCCATCGATGGACGGGCCGCCACAATGATCAGGTCCGATGGCTGGAATCCGGAAGTCATCTTGTCGAGATCAGAGTATCCGGATGAAACACCAGTAACCCCATTGTGCGGTTTACGGAACAACTCCTCGATCTTATCGACGGTTTTTTCCAGCACCACCTTCAGTGGCTGCGGCCCTTCACTGGCACTGCTGCGTGACTCGGCAATCTTGAAGACCTTGCTCTCGGCTTCATCCAACAGATCGCCAGCATTGCGCCCTTGCGGATCAAATCCAGATTCGGCGATGTCATTGGCAACCGAGATCATCTCCCGCACGACCGCCCGCTCCCGAACGATCTCGGCATAGGCACTAATGTTGGCGGCGCTAGGAGTATTCTTTGCAATTTCAACCAGATAGGCAAAGCCACCCACCTCGTCAATCTGCTCGTGACGCTCCAGCTCCTCTTGCAAGGTAATCAGATCTATCGGCAGATTTTGCTCGGAGAGCCGGGTCATTGCCCCGAAGATCATGCGATGAGGCCGACTGTAAAAATCGTGCGCAACAACGCGCTCCGCCACGCGATCCCACGCTTCGTTATCCAGCATCAAGCCACCCAGAACGGATTGCTCCGCTTCAAAGGAGTGAGGGGGCATCTTGAGCTGTTCGAGCCGCGGATCTTTCTTCTTCATGGAGGAAGGCTGCGCCATTACTGCTAACACCGAATCAAAAGGGGTGGTCATTATCGGCCTTTTTACCGCCGCCGAAAAGACTTCCAGGCCACAGAAGCCATGCTATCTGCACATAGGACCAGACAGTACGCAGACCAAATGCACGATAAAACCGAACAGGCAACACCGGACAAACAGAATTGACACTGGAGCTTCGCTCCGTAGCATGGGTACGGTCATTTCATACCCATAGGTTACTGCACGATGAAAAAACTATTCACCCTCTTTGGTGTGTTCCTGGTCAGCCTGACGCTTGCGCTGACGGCAGCCGATGCCAATGCAGCCAAGTTCGGGGGAAAACGGTCGTTCGGTAAGAGCTACCGGACTGCTCCGGCGCAACAGGCTCAGCCCGTGAACAGCAACAAGCCAGCGGCGGCTCAACCCGCAGGAGCAGGTGCCAAGCGTGGAATGCTCGGTGGTCTGATGGGCGGGTTATTGGCGGGCGGTCTGCTGGCCTGGATGTTTGGCAGCGGCGCGTTTGAAGGGCTCCAGATGATGGACATGCTGATCCTTGCAGGCGTAGCATTTCTCGCCTTTACCCTGTTCCGCCGCATAAGTCAGGCTAAACACGGTGCCATGTCACAGCAAACCGCAGCACCTTACGCATCAGCATCACCGCAGCGTGCTCCCTTTGATTCCTATCAAACAGCCACACCTGCGAGCAGTTCATCCAGTGGTTTTAGCGATGTCCCCTTCAATCTGCCGGCCGGCTTCGATCTGCAGCAGTTCCTCAATGGGGCACGCGACCACTATCGGACCCTGCAGGACGCCTGGAACGTCAATGATCTGACCAAGATCCAGGAGTACGTTACGCCAGAGCTCTATAACGCCCTGGTTGAAGAGCGTCGTAACTACCCAGGAGAGCAACATACCGAGGTGATGTTCGTCGATGCGGAATTGGTGAGAGCTGACCATAGCGCAGCCCTGGCGCAAATCAGCGTGCGCTTCAAGGGGCGCTACCGTGACACGATTGAACAGATCGAAGAGCCGATTGATGAAGTCTGGCACCTGGAGCGCGACCTGACTCAGGCCAATGCCCCCTGGTACATTGTTGGTATTGAACAGTAACACGGGTTAAAAGAAGATGTGGCCAGCACAGGCCACATCTTCACATCTGCAAACAACAGTTACCGTAACAGAGCAAGCAGCACCCCGGCCGCAACCGCCGAGCCTAAAACTCCCGCCACATTCGGCCCCATGGCATGCATCAGTAAGAAGTTATGCGGGTCACTCTCCTGCCCCACTTTGTTGGCCACCCGAGC
>JAYRLO010000128.1:3117-3556 GCA_041905215.1 Aeromonadaceae bacterium | reverse complement strand
AGACCCCGGCCGCCCCGATTAAAGGGTTCACCTTATCGGCAAAACAGTAATTCATCAGTTTAGCCATCAAAACACCGGCCGCAGTGCCAATCGAGAAGGCAATAGCTCCCAACGCCAGGATCCCAAGAGTCTGCAAATTCAGGAATTTATCGGCCGATAATTTTGACCCGACACCCAGGCCGAGAAAGATAGTGACGATATTGATGAGCTCATGTTGCGCGGTCTGGGATAGCCGCTCGACAACCCCTGATTCGCGAAACAGGTTGCCGAGGCAGAGCATACCAATCAGCGGTGACGCTGCGGGCAAAAACATCACACACAGAGCCAAGGCAATCAGAGGAAACAGAATTCTCTCCTTCTTGCTGACTGGCCTGAGCTGCTGCATGCGGATTTTCCGCTCATCTACCGAGGTTAACGCCCGCATGATCGGCGGCTGAAT
>JAYRLO010000128.1:0-3107 GCA_041905215.1 Aeromonadaceae bacterium | reverse complement strand
AAGCGACTGGTCAGAAATATGGCTGTCGGACCATCGGCCCCACCGATGATGGCAATCGAGGCGGCCTCCTTGAGGGTGAATTCGAAGCCAGGTACCTCATTCAGTGCAATCGCACCCAGCAGGGTGCCGAAGATGCCAAACTGGGCGGCAGCCCCCAACAGTAGAGTCTTGGGATTGGCAATCAACGAACTAAAGTCGGTCAGAGCCCCCACCCCGAGAAAGATCAGCAGCGGAAAGACACCCGACTCAATGCCGACATGGTAGATGTAATAGAGAATGCCCCCCGGATCGGTGAACCCTCCATTCGGGATATTGGCCAAAATGGCACCAAAACCGATCGGGAGTAACAGCAGCGGCTCGAATTCGCGCACGATCGCCAGATAGAGAAGTAGGCAGCCAACCGCCATCATCAGCAGCTGTGGCCAATGAAAATTGGCCAATCCGGTGTCCTGCCACAAGATCAATAAACCATCCATGTTTGCCCCTTAGTTATCCAGCCAAGTTGTCACAATGAGAACTATGCCAACCAGGCCAAGGTTTCCCCACAGGCGACAATATCTCCTTCCCGAACCTGATATCGGTTCAGAACAGCGGAATGGGTTGCCCGGATCTCTGCCTCCATCTTCATGGCCTCCATAATCAGTAACACATCCCCTTCCACCACTGATTGACCAGGGCGAGCCACCAATTTGACGATTGATCCCGCCAATGGCGCCGCAAAAGGAGCCTCTGCTGTCACGCTCGGTGGAGGAGTAGCCGCCACCATTGATGATGAAACAGGAACCGGTTGTATCGAGGAGAGCTCGCCGCTTGCCGCCACCTCGACCCGATAAGCAACCCCATCCACGCGAACGTCATAGCTCGCCGGAGTGGAGTTCCCCTGGGGCGCGGCAGCAACAGCCGCCATAGGCTCTTTTGAGGCCTCTACGATTGATTTGCAACCAGGAATCGGCTCAAAGAATGCAGGGTCGTGCCGATGCCGGAAGAACTTGATCGCAACCTGAGGAAACAGGGCATAGGTGAGCCGATCATCGTCATTCAACTCGCTGGCATTAATTTCTGCGGCCTGAGCCTCACGCTGCAACTCGCTGCCGATCCGCTCCCACTCAGGGGCGAGCAGATCCGCCGGACGACAAGTGATCGGAGTCCCCCCCTGAAGGACGCGAGCCTGTAACTCCGCCTGGAAGGGAGCAGGTGCCTGGCCATATTCTCCTTTGAGGATGGCGGCAGTCTCCTTGGTGATGGTCTTGTAGCGCTCACCAGCCATGATATTCAACACCGCCTGAGTCCCCACAATCTGCGATGTCGGAGTCACCAGAGGTAGATAGCCAAGATCCGCCCGGACACGAGGGATCTCACCCAACACCTCATCGAGTCGAGCTTCAGCGCCTTGCTCCCTGAGCTGAGCCTCCATGTTGGTTAACATGCCACCAGGAACTTGGGCCAGCAGAATACGGGAATCGACCCCCTTCATCCCCCCTTCAAACTTCGCATACTTCTTGCGAACATCGCGGAAATAAATGGCGATCTCCTCCAACAAAGTCAACGGAAGCCCCGTCGCTCTATCACTCTCCTCCACCATGGCGACCACAGTTTCCGTTGGTGAGTGACCATAGGTCATGCTCATGGTCGAAATGGCCGTATCGAGAATATCGATGCCGGCATCAATTGCCTTCATGTGGGTCGGCAAGCTCAGTCCCGTCGTGGCGTGGCAATGGAGCGCCAGTGGCAGATCAACTTCCGCCTTGATGGCCCGGATCAGGGATTCCGCCTCGTAAGGCTTGAGCAACCCAGCCATATCCTTGATACAGAGGGAATGACAACCCAGATCCTGTAACCGTTTCGCCAAGGAGACCCAATCCGGCAGATGATGGACCGGGCTTGTGGTGTAACACAATGTTCCCTGAGCATGAGCACCCACAGCCAGTGCGGCATCAACGGAGGAACGCAAGTTACGGACGTCATTCATCGCATCGAAGATACGGAAAACATCGATACCATTGTGATGCGCTCGTTCGACGAAGTGCTGCACCAGGTCATCGGCATAATGGCGATAACCCAGCAAGTTCTGCCCTCGCAGCAACATCTGCTGGGGGGTGTTTGGCATCAATGCCTTGAGCTCTCGCAACCGAACCCAAGGATCTTCGCCCAGAAAACGAATGCAGGAATCAAAAGTAGCCCCGCCCCAGGATTCAATCGACCAGAAACCGACCTGATCCAATTTAGCGGCAATGGGTAACATGTCGTCTAGGCGCAGACGAGTAGCTAACAACGACTGGTGTGCGTCACGCAGCACAACTTCGGTGATGGCCAGAGGTTTCTTCATGACTTGTGCTCCGCATCATTCGATTGGGTATGTTCGAGTCGATAGGTATGAACCGCTGCGGTAATGGCCGCTACGGTGGCAGGCGGGAGTTTAGTGTCAGAGGTTGGCAGAACCGTCACCAGTGGCAGAGCTGGCTCGGCGGCAAAGAAAGCCAGTACCTTAATCGCAAGCACCATGGTGCCAAGAAACAGGTAAACGAAACCCATACCCAGCACCAGTAGCTTCAGAGCCTCCATCATCAAAGTCGATTCCATCAGCCCCCCCTCCTCCATGATTGTCATCCTGACACCCGTCAGGATCTAACCAGACAAACGTAGTCGAGCAGGCGGCTAAAAAACGGACTCACTTCACAGAGGAATAAACAGGGTATGTCCTAGATCTAAAATCCAGGAACTATCAGGCCGGTGGCAATCAGTCATAAACAAACGGGCCCTCAGAATGAGGGCCCGTTTGGGAAAAGATGGTGCATCCGAGAGGATTCGAACCTCTGACCACTCGGTTCGTAGCCGAGTACTCTATCCAACTGAGCTACGGATGCAGGAGTCTTGGAAATTACGTGTAACGAAAATGGTGCATCCGAGAGGATTCGAACCTCTGACCACTCGGTTCGTAGCCGAGTACTCTATCCAGCTGAGCTACGGATGCAGGAGTCTTGGAAATTACGTGTAACGAAAATGGTGCATCCGAGAGGATTCGAACCTCTGACCACTCGGTTCGTAGCCGAGTACTCTATCCAGCTGAGCTACGGATGCACTATGCAATGGCGGTGAGGGAGGGATTC
>JAYRLO010000127.1:0-8047 GCA_041905215.1 Aeromonadaceae bacterium | reverse complement strand
TGGCGCCGATGGCAAGCCGGTGCTGCTGCATACCCTCAATGGCTCGGGGCTGGCGGTAGGCCGGACCCTGGTGGCTGTGCTGGAGAACTACCAGCAGGCCGATGGGCGCATCGAGGTGCCGCAGGTGCTGCGCCCTTATATGGGTGGCCTGACGCATATCGGGTAAGTGTTGAGTCGGGGCCGCTATTGCGGCCCCGATGGTTTTTCAAAGCTGCGTAGAGCCTCTTTTTCACAAGCAATGCGCAATCGTTTTTGCTAGAATGCGCCGCAATTTTAGTGGCCCGTGGAGTGTCTGTGGTCTGGATTGATTTCGCTATTTTGGCGGTGATCGGTTTATCTTCACTCATCAGCCTGATCCGTGGCTTCGTCAAGGAAGCCCTCTCATTGTTGACCTGGTTTGCGGCCTTCTTCGTTGCCAGCAACTTCTACGGTGATCTGGCCGTATTCTTTACCTCCATCTCTGACTCCCTGGTCCGTAATGGCGTCGCTATCGTTGTACTCTTTGTTGCGACACTGATCCTCGGCTCCATCGTCAACTATGTGATTGCGACCCTGGTTGATAAGACGGGGCTCTCCGGTACGGACCGTCTGTTGGGCATCTGCTTTGGCGCTATTCGCGGCATTTTGATCGTCAGTGCCCTACTTTTCTTAATGGATACCTTCACCAGCGTTCACAACGTCGACTGGTGGCAACAATCCATCCTGATCCCGAAATTTGGTGTGGTCGTGACCTGGTTTTTCGAATTCATGAAAAACTCATCAAGTTTCATCAAATGACTTTTTTCAGTAACTAGTGACCTCGAGGTAACAAGGACATGTGTGGTATCGTCGGTATTGTGGGAACCACCCCGGTTAATCAGGCCCTGTATGATGCGTTGACCGTGTTGCAACACCGTGGTCAGGATGCGGCAGGCATCGTGACCATCGATGATGGGAACTTCAAGCAACGCAAGGCAAACGGTCTGGTCAAGGATGTGTTCGAGACTCGGCACATGCAGCGTTTGAAAGGCGACATGGGCATTGGCCATGTGCGCTATCCGACCGCCGGCAGCTCCAGTGCGGCCGAGGCCCAGCCTTTTTACGTCAACTCACCGTTTGGCATCTGTCTGGCCCACAACGGTAACCTGACGAATGCCAAGGAGTTGCGTGAGCAGCAAAGCAAGCTGGCTCGTCGCCACATCAATACCACCTCCGATTCCGAGGTATTGTTAAACGTTTTCGCTCATGAGCTGGAGCGTGCAGTCGACATGCCGTTGCGTCCGGATGATGTCTTTGCCGCTGTCAGCCGGGTGCATCGTCAGGTGCGTGGTGCGTACGCCGTGGTGGCGCTCATCATTGGCCATGGCATGGTTGCATTCCGCGATCCGAACGGCATCCGACCTCTGGTGCTGGGCCGCCGCGAGTGTGAGGATGGTAGCGTCGAGCACATGGTGGCGTCCGAGAGTGCTGCTCTGGATGTCATCGGCTTCGAGCTGGTGCGCGATGTGGCTCCGGGGGAGGCTATCTATATCTCCGAGCAAGGCGAGCTGAGCAGCCTGCAGTGTGCGGATAATCCCAAGCTCTGCCCTTGCATCTTCGAATATGTCTATTTTGCCCGTCCTGACTCCTTCATCGACAAGGTCTCTGTCTACGCCGCCCGTGTGCACATGGGGCAAAAGCTGGGCGAGAAGATCAAGCGGGAGTGGGCCGATCTGGATATCGATGTGGTGATCCCAATTCCGGAAACCTCCTGCGATATCGCGCTGGAGATCGCTCAGCGGCTGAACAAGCCGTACCGCCAAGGCTTCGTGAAGAACCGCTATATCGGCCGTACCTTCATCATGCCGGGGCAAAAGCAGCGCAAGAAGTCGGTGCGTAGCAAGCTCAATGCCATCTCTTCCGAGTTCAAGGGCAAGAAGGTGCTGCTGGTCGATGACTCTATCGTGCGCGGAACCACCTCCGGTCAGATCATCGACATGGCTCGCGAAGCGGGAGCTGCCAAGGTCTATTTCGCCTCGGCGGCTCCGGAAATCCGTTTCCCGAATGTCTACGGTATCGACATGCCGACCAGCAACGAGTTGATCGCCTACGGCCGCGATGTCAGTGAAATCTGCACACAGATTGGTGCCGATGGTCTGATCTTCCAAGACTTGAGTGATCTGGAAGAGGCCGTGCGCGAAGGCAATCCGGCCCTGACCCAATTCGAGACCTCGGTATTCAATGGTCAGTATGTGACTGGTGATGTCGACCAGCACTATCTCGACTACCTGAATTCATTGCGCAATGACGATGTCAAAGCGGTGCGCGAGTGGAACGAAGGGGTTGCCGATCTGGAGATGTATAACGGCGAGAGTTAATCCGGCGTTTTACTTACCTCCATGATGAAAAGAGCGGCTGAGGCCGCTCTTTTTATTGGGTTATGTCCCCGCTACCTGTTGGGAATCTCTGCACCATCGACAAGGTGGCGCACGCTGACACGCCGTGAACCCTTCCATGGGGGCTCCGCCGCGCCATCCCTGGCGTAGAGGGTCAGCTTAGCGCGACCTAAGTCGCTGTGCTAAGACGGAACCGCTTGGTAGAGGGATGGAGTCTGGACGAAAAGCAGACCGTTGGTGGCAGGGATGCCACCATCGAGCCTACAAGGATGTATTCACGGCGAGTCTGCGCTCGTCCAGATTCCATGCCGACATCGGATGGACCTATCAACGCATCACAGGGTCATTGCCTTTTATTTATGCGTCAATTTGTCACTTTGCTTGAGAGAGCATGGCGCTGACTCGGGTCTCGACCTCGGCAAATGGCTGTTGAGCCAGACGGCCGTGGCTTGGCAGCCCGGGCAGCTTGAGTTGGCTACTCAGGGGCGTCACCAGACCGCACAGGTGACGAGCGACCAGTCGGGGCGTCAGCGGGTGCGGGCTACACGTTTGAGCTAATTGCTGGAGCCAGCTCGCCAGCGGAGCGCTTTGCAGCAAACTGGATGGTGCGGCCTCCGGTAGGGTGACATGGGATCCTCGGCAACTGGAGCAGTGACCGCAGCGTTGCGGGGCTTGGCTATCGGCAAAATAGAGAGCCAACAGCTGACTCAGGCAGGCTGAGGATTCAAAGAACTGCAGCATCTGCTGGATGCGCTGCAGCTCGCTTTGCTCCTTGTCCAGGAATTGCTGATGCAGCTGCTCGATCAAGGGCTGCAGATCGTCTGGTAGCGTCAGGCGATGATAGACCTCGGTCATCTGTTTGCTCTCCAGCTCGATCCAGCCTTGCTGGTGCAGATAATCCAGCGCGGTGACAGCACGACTGCGCTCGGCACCTAGACGGGCCAGCTCGGCCAGATCCAGCGAGCACCAGCTGCGGGCGCGTGGGGCGGCGGCAAACACCATCTGCAGAAACTGACGGCGTTCGCCGTTAAAACGGTTCAGGATCTCATCGGGCGATTGGACAAACTTGAAGCGGAATTCGGCGAAGTAGCTATAGGCCGGGGCAATGACGCCTGCCAGCTCCAGATAGACGAGCAGGGTTTTCAGGGGTAACTGGCGAATATTGCTGCGTTGGCTCAGGCGCCACAGGGTAATTTCCCACTCGGCCGGGCTGTTTCGTATCTCCTCGAGCACCAAAGCAATGCTCTGCCGATCCGGGGTGTCACCGTAGACAAAGTTTTCCAGCACCGGAACCTGCTCGCGACTGGCCAGCACGGTGCAATAGGCCGGTTGACCGTCTCGTCCGGCTCGGCCAATTTCCTGGGAGTAATTTTCGATGGACTTGGGCAAATCGTAATGGACGACCCGGCGAATATTGGCCTTGTCGATGCCCATGCCAAAGGCGATGGTGGCGACGATGCAGTCGTGCCGATTACTCATGAACCCTTGCTGGATGGCTTCACGCTGCTCGGAAGCCATACCGGCATGATAGGCCTGGGCCCGTATGTCTTCTTGTTGCAGCAAGGTAGCCACCTGCTCGGCTGTCTGTTGCAGCGTGACATAGACGATGGTTGGTAAGTGGGGATCCTGGTTCAGCAGCCGCAGCAGCGCCTGATCCCGACGGGCGTGGGTGACTGGCAACACCGTGATATCCAGGTTGGGGCGATAAAAGCCGGTAGCCACGACATTCTCGGCGGCGATGGCAAATTTTTGTCGCATATCGGCGATAACGGCGGGCGTCGCGGTTGCCGTCAGCAGCAAGACCTGGGGGATCTGCAGCTGCTGGCGATAGCTGGGAAGTTTCAGGTAGTCCGGTCGAAAATTATGACCCCATTCCGAGATGCAGTGCGCCTCATCCACCACGAGCAGTGACAGTGGAATGCGAGCGATGAAGCGGCGGAAGCGTTCGTTCTTCAGTCGTTCCACCGAAATCATCAGGATCTTCAATTCACCCCGCTCTACCTGGGCCATCAGCTCACGGCTCTGGTTGGCATCCAGCGTGGAGTCCAACGCGGCGGCGGCAATGCCTTTGCTGCGTAGAAAATCGAGCTGATCGCGCATCAGAGCCAACAGGGGCGAGATCACCAGCGTCAGATGGGGTAGGTGCAAGGCTGGTAACTGGTAGCACAGAGACTTCCCGGAGCCGGTGGGGAAGATGGCGGCAACCGAGTGCCCAGCCAGAATGCGCTCGATGACCTCGGCTTGCCCGGGTCTGAGGGTGGAAAATCCGAAGTGCTGCTGTAGGGAAGACAAAACCATGGCCAAGAGACTCGCAAGGCGGAACTTGCCAGCAGATTACCATGAGGGACTCGAATCAAGGGCTCCCATGACGCTGTCAAATATGCGCTTGGTCATAAATCCGCCATTTGAACCATTTCACCATGCATTCATGCAGGGAAATGGCAGATTAATCAGGTATTCTGTATCGGATTTGCCCCATATGTCAGGAAGGTATGCGGCGAAATGGACCCATTAAAGACACATTCAATGCCACGGAAATGCTATGAAACCATCAAATAATCCGCTTGTTCGCTTCATCAATAACAGCAGCCTGGTCAGCCAGATCATCGTGGGCTTGCTGCTGGGTACTCTGCTTGCCTGGTTTGCCCCGGAACAGGCCAAATTAGCCGGCCTGCTGGGATCGCTCTTCGTCGGCGGCCTGAAGGCTGTGGCACCCGTATTGGTATTTATCCTAGTCACTGCGTCGATCGCCGGGCACAAACAGGGTCAGAAGACCAGCATTCGCCCGCTGTTGGTCCTCTATCTCTTTGGCACCTTCTGTGCCGCATTGGTTGGCGTCCTGGCCAGTTTTATGTTCCCATCCGAGCTGCAACTGGCTAGTGCGGCAGGTGAGATTTCACCGCCCAGCGGGATCGGTGAAGTGCTCAATACCCTGTTGTTCAATATTGTCAGTAACCCAGTCAAGGCGCTGATTGACGCCAATTACATCGGTATTCTGGCCTGGGCCATCGCACTGGGTCTGGCGTTGCGCCATGCCAGCCACAGCACCAAACTCTTGATCAAAGAGCTCTCACATGCTGTTTCCGGCATTGTTAAGGCGGTGATCCGTTGTGCCCCGCTGGGGATCTTCGGTCTGGTGGCCTCCACCCTGGCCGAATCCGGATTCTCGGCACTGGTTGGTTACGCCCATCTGCTGGCCGTACTGCTGGGCTGCATGCTGTTTGTCGCTGTCGTGGTCAACCCGCTCATCGTCTATGTCAAAATCAAGCGTAATCCCTACCCACTGGTATTCACCTGCCTGCGTGAAAGTGGCGTCACAGCTTTCTTTACCCGCAGCTCGGCAGCCAACATTCCAGTCAACATGGAGCTGTGTGAGAAGCTGCGTCTGCCTGAAGAGACTTATGCTGTCTCTATTCCGCTGGGGGCTACCATCAACATGGCTGGGGCAGCGATTACCATCTCTGTGTTGGCACTGGCGGCGGTGCATACCTTGGGGATCGAGGTCGATCTGGCGACGGCTCTGTTGCTGAGTGTGATTTCTACTGTTGCGGCCTGTGGCGCCTCCGGCGTTGCCGGTGGCTCCTTGTTGCTCATCCCGCTGGCTTGCAGCCTGTTTGGCATCAGCAATGAGGTGGCGATGCAGGTTGTGGCGGTTGGTTTCATTATTGGCGTATTGCAAGATTCTGCTGAAACTGCACTCAACAGCTCTACCGATGTGTTGTTTACTGCGGCTGCCTGTATGGCGGAAGACAAGAGTCTGCTTGAGGATGTTGCTACCGACATTGAGCCTGTGGATGCCTGATCCT
Organism: Aeromonadaceae bacterium; assembly: GCA_041905215.1. Lineage (GTDB taxonomy): Bacteria > Pseudomonadota > Gammaproteobacteria > Enterobacterales > Aeromonadaceae > Pseudaeromonas. The sequence continues at coordinate 1,887 of JAYRLO010000127.1, read as the reverse complement.
CGTTAGGTAGGGGCGTCAGCGATTCCGACCCCGTCTCATACCTATCATCCTATACGATGGCGGCCAGTGGCCGCCATCGTGCTATCTGGGTAATGGCTGGGAGCAGAGAGAGGTACGCAGGCGCACATTTTTGGCTGCTTGCTGTGCAATCAAGCTGTTTTTTTTCGTATGATGCGCGCCTGGTTGTCTGTTTTTCCGAGTTACTAAAAATATTCTAATGAAGAATCCGCACGGTTTTACCCTGATTGAATTGGTGATGGTTATCGTGGTGCTGGGCATCTTGAGCGTTATCGCCGCTCCCAAATTTATCTCGTTACGCAAAGATTCACTGGTCAGTACGCTCTATGGTATGCGCTCTGCCATCAACACGGCAGGCCAGGAAACATTTTCGATGGCTGCCGTTCGAGGTCTGGAAACCAGCGCCAGCGCGTCGATCAGCAGTCATGGGCAGACCATTGCGCTGGTCTATGGTTACCCTGCTGGCGGTGTCAGTAGCGGATTGTCGTCGCTTATCGAGTTCCCTGCTGGTGACTGGAAACAGCGAGCCAGCGTTTACCCTGGTGCCGGGGTCTCCTGGCATGGCCCCCTGCAGGAGGATGCGGGTCCTGCCCAGTGTTACCTGCGCTATCGGCAATCGACAGCCGCAGGGCTTCGACCGGTGATTGATATCGAGACGTCCGGCTGTAAGTAGCGGTTTGGCCAGCCAGCACCAGCACCATGTGTGAGATGGGCAATTACAAGTAATAACCTAGAAAAAAGGCGCCGTTAGGCGCCTTCTGCTTGTGAACATCTGCGATTAACTTAGTGCTGAGCCGGTTCACCGATCGGCAGCACGGTGCGTCCGAACTTTTCATTCAGGACTTCAGCCATGGCCAGATAAATGGCGGAGCCGCCACAAACAATCCCTTCAAAACCGGCGATAGTACCCAGGGTCGCATTGCCGAGGAAGTCGCGAGCAGCCAGCAGACCGAACAGGACAACCAGAGAGCCAAATACGAACTGCAGGGCCTTCGGGCCCTTCAGAGTGCCGAAGAACATGAACAGGGTGAAGATGCCCCACATCAGCAGGTAGCAGCCCATGGCAAATTCATCGGCGGCATCGCCCAGGCCCAGTTTGGGCAGCAGGATCAGGAATACCAGGCTGATCCAGAAGAAACCGTAGGAGGTGAAAGCGGTCAGGCCAAAGGTGTTACCCTTCTTGAACTCCAGAATACCGGCGATGACTTGAGCCAGTCCACCATAGGCCAGACCCATGGCCAGGATCATGGCGCTGATCGGCATGAAACCGGCATTGTGGATGTTGAGCAGTACTGTGGTCATACCAAAGCCCATCAGGCCGAGCGGGGCGGGGTTGGCCAATTTTTCGTTCACGTTGTGTTCTCCAGAGCATGTGGGGAGGCCGGGGTGAGACTCCTGGCCAAAATTGAATGTAATCAAGAGCGCGCGCGATTTTAGAGCGAACCCTGCGGGGTGACAAGCGGCGTTCGCATTTTGCGGTGCTGGAACATAAAACAATCCGTTGGGCGAGGGGGCTGCCCGCTGAAACAGAAGAGGAGCATGAATGCCATGGGCTGGTTTGCGTGGCTGGATGGGGTGTGGAATAAGCGGCAACGTCAACATTCGGGGCTTTCTGCCGACGAGTGGCAGCAGTTGGTCGGCTCGATCCCGATCCTGCAAGGGTTGACGGACGATGAGCAGAGGCAATTAATTGCCTTGGCCTCAGCCTTCCTGCAACAAAAGAGCATCACCTGCATCGCCGTGCACCCAACACAGTACCAGTTGGGATGGATGGCTCTGCAGGCGTGTCTGCCGATCCTCTATCTGGGGTTGGATTGGTACCGCAACTTCTATGAGCTGATCCTACTGCCAGAACCAGTCGAACGGATG
>JAYRLO010000126.1:0-8110 GCA_041905215.1 Aeromonadaceae bacterium | reverse complement strand
TCTAACTTTACTGGCCTCGCCAGTTCCTTGGCAGAGCCTGCGTACTGTCGGCCAGGGCGAGATGAACTGGCTCTGGTTCAAGCTGTATGACGCGACTTTTTACAGTCACAGTGGCCGTTACCAGCCGGGAGACTACCCCCAGGCTTTAACGCTCACCTACGCTCGAGCTATTTCTCGTCAGGATCTGCTCAGCGCCACCGCCGATGAGTGGCAACGGCTTGAGCTGGGCTCTGAAACTCAGCGTCAGCAGTGGCTGCAACAACTGGCTGGCTTCTGGCCGGATGTGGCGGACGGGGATCGGCTCACTTTTTATATCGACGCCGAGGGCAAGGGGCATTTCTGGTGGCAGGATAAACCCCTCGGCACCCTGGCAGACCCGCAATTTAGTTCTGCTTTTTTGGCGATCTGGTTGGCGGATAACAGCCGCGACCCGGCGCTGACCCGCCGCCTTCGCGGCCAACTCTGATACGGGAGCTGGGTATGACACTTCATCGTGTGTGTCGTTGGTTGATGTTACTGCCATTGCTGCTATTGGCCGGTTGTGGTGCGAGTCTGGATGCGTATCGGGAGCAGGGCCCGGCCTGGGATCTGGCACAATTCTTCAACGGTAAGCTGGTGGCCCATGGTCTGGTGACCGACCGCAGCGGCGAGGTCACCAGTCGCTTTCGGGTGGAGATGGTCGGCCACTGGCAAGATGGCAAGGGGGAGTTGTTCGAGCAGTTTTACTTTGATGATGGCCGGCAGCAGACCCGCACATGGCATCTGAGCCGCGGCGCAGATGGTCACTGGCGCGGAACTGCATCGGATGTGGTCGGCGAGGCCATCGGCAAGAGCGAAGGCTTCGCCCTCAATTGGCGTTACCAACTCGATCTGCTGTTACCGGAAGGGGATGTGGTGCGGGTGAGCTTCGATGACTGGATGTATCTGCTCGATGCCGATCGCCTGATCAACCGCGCCGAGATCAGTAAATTCGGCATTTCTCTGGGCGAGGTGATCCTCTACATCGAGCGTCAGCCCTGACTTCGACGCCCCGAAAAATCTGAGCGGCATAGCCTCCAGACTGGCCCGCCGCCTGGTGTCTTGGCTCTCAATGGCCGCTATGTGTAGCCATTATTCGCTGCTCATATGCCCCAGTGCGGTGCTGGCTCTATCAACACCTCTTGTCACAAGCAGAGGTCGTTTGTGGTGCCACACCGCCAGTCCTGTTGGAACAGCCGTTTGATTTGGGACATATCCAGATGGTGGGCCACGCAGTCAGCCAGTCGATCGATGGCGGCGTTTTGTTGATCCTCGTAGGCGAGAGGGGCTGCAACTGCGGCGCCAGCCCAGGCCATGATGGTTTGCAGAGCCTCAGGGGAGTCAAACAGCCCGTGCAGATAACTGCCGGCCACCTGGCCATCGGCAGAAACAGCGCCATCGAGCTGGCCGTCATCGAAAACGCAAAAATGGGGTGCCTCGGCGTCTGGTAGCCGCTCGGTCTGACCCAGATGTATCTCGTAGCCGTGAATGGGCGCCGATGTTGCTCCCAGCATCAGTTCCCCCCGGCGTTGGATGAGCTGCTTATTGCTTTGTAGCTCAGTGGTCACCGGCAGTAAGCTCAGGCCCGGGCTACAGCCGTCTTCTCCTTCCATGCCGAGTGGATCGGCAATGGTGTGCCCCAACATCTGGTAACCGCCACAGATCCCCAGAACTTTGCCGTGGTAGCGCAGATGGCGCTGCAGTTGGCTGGGCCAGTCGTGTTCGCGCAACGCAGCCAGATCGGCGTGGACATTCTTGCTGCCGGGCAATATCACCAGATCGCAGGGGGGCAGGGGCTGCTGCAGGGGGACAAATTTCAGATCGATCTGCGGATGCAGCCGCAGCGGATCAAAATCCGTGTGGTTGCTGATCCGGGGCAGGACCGGAACCACGATGCGGATTTGCGCTTGGCCGCTCTGTTGCTGGGTTTCGATAGCATCCTCAGCCGCGATATGGAGATCGTGCAGGTAGGGGATGACACCGAGCACGGGTTTGCCGGTGTACGCTTCCAACCAGTCGATTCCGGGTTGCAACAGGCTGATATCACCGCGGAACTTGTTGATCACAAACCCACGGATCCGTTGTTGCTCGCTGGCGGCGATCAGTGCCAGAGTGCCGACCAGTTGGGCAAATACGCCGCCTCGATCGATATCGGCAATCAGGATCACCGGGCAATCAACCTGCTCGGCAAAGCCCATGTTGGCGATGTCGCCCTCCCGCAGATTGACTTCCGCCGGGCTGCCGGCTCCTTCGACCACGATATGACTAAACTGCTGTTTGAGTAGTTCATGGGAGTGGATCACCGCCTGCATGGCGACTCGCTTGTAGTCGTGGTAGGCCGTCGCCTCCATATCTGTGATGGCTCGGCCATGCAGGATCACCTGGCAGCCGGTATCCGATGAGGGCTTGAGCAGCACAGGGTTGAAGTGCACACAGGGCTCGACGCCAGCCGCAAAAGCCTGCACAGCCTGGGCGCGGCCTATTTCGCCGCCATCAGCGGTCACGGCACTGTTGAGCGCCATATTCTGTGGCTTGAAGGGCGCCACCGCATGACCCTGGCGAGCCAGGATACGGCACAAGGCCGTGACCAGCAGGCTCTTGCCCGCATCCGAACTGGTGCCTTGTACCATCAGCGTTTGATTCATATCTGATCCTTGGTGAGCCATCCATGGACAATGGCTGTCCCTGACTTATCGCCAGAAAAAGAAGGTAATACCCAGCAACGAGGTCAGCGTGCCCAGTGCCAGGCGCCAGCCCAGACGTTCACCACGCAGCAAGGCCAGCGGTAGCAAGAAGAGTGGGCTGGTGGCCAGCAGGGTTTGGGCCACTGCTGGATTGGCTAGTTTCAAGGCGATCTGCTGCAGCCACAACGCCAGATAGGTGCCAACCAAAATGCCGAGCACCAACCGGAGTCTGCCGGACTGCTGGTAGAGTTTTGCCGGTAGCTCCAACAAGGCTTGACGGTTGTGCACCGCCAGCCAGAGCGCAATGACCAGTGTTCCGGTCGCCAGGCGCAGGGTCGCGCCATAGAGTGGCGGGATCCCGCTGTCCACCAGGGCATAGTGCGAGATGACAACGCCGGTGGCCTGACAGACGCTGGCGAGCAGTCCATAGCCCAAACCAGCCATATCGAGACGGCCAGCCGGATCCGGCTTCATCACCACCCAGGTGACACCAGCCGTTGTCACAAAGACCCCCAACCAACTCAGCAGGGGCAGTGTGCTGCCCAGCAGAACGAGAGCCAGCAGGCCGGATAGTGGCGGTGCCAGCGACTCCAGCAACAGGGTACGGTTCGGGCCAATGCGTCGCAGCGCCGCAAAATAGGCGCTGTCGCCGATGGCGATGCCGATAAATCCGGAGAGGGCCAGAAAGGCGGCGGGTCTGAACGGTAGGTCATGCAGGGGCTCTGGCCAGAGCCACAGGGTCAGCCCCATCAAGGTGGCGGCGATCACCCCCTTGGTCAGCGTCATCTGCAAGGCGCTCAGATGATGGCTGAATCGGTTGAAAATCAAGGTGGCAACGGCCCAACTCAAGGCCCCGCCAAGGGCTGATAATTCACCGAGGTAATGACCCATCTCGATCTCCTGTCATGGCACGGTGTGCCATCGGCAACTAGGTATGAAAACACGGGGCTGCATTATGCGTGGTTTGCGACAATGTGTCAGTTGTTACGCCGTTTGCTTAGCCCAAGTCGCGGAGTTTGCGGCATGCGGACACTGTGGTGCCATTGGCGTAGCCGCCACTGATCTCCAGTGCGGTCAATATTTCAGCGTTCAGGCGGGTGAGAGTTGCCGAGGCCCTGATCAGACTCAATACTCAGCAGAGCAAATCGCTAAATGGCGTCCATCTCGGGCCATGAGTCACTCCAAAGGGATGCAATTGGCGTAATGCCAGTCAGTTAGCGAAGGAGAGATAGCCTTTTGAGCCAACCGTTGGTGGTAGGGATACCATCATCGAGCCCCCATGAAGGGTCTACGGCGAGTTGGCGAGAGAGGGTGTCTCTTCCGAATCTCTTAACTGACAAGCATTAATGCAATTGGTTGGTCTATCCAGAGGGAGGCAACATGCTTGCCGATGATCATGTATGCAAAGAGCTTCTCGAGGCATTTCACCACTACATTCAGGTTTACTTCTGCGAACGAAATCTACAAGAAACGCTGCAAACCTTCGTTCCTGAACTGACCGGGTTTGGCAGCGGCAAGGATGAGCGGATCCTGGCGGGTGAGGGGCATGAACTCTATCGTCGGGATATCGCGCAGTGTTCGGCTCCGATCCGGGTCAACATCTCGCGGATTGATAGCAGCATTCTTGATGAAAACTGCGGCGTCGTTTATGCCGAGCTCGATCTGGCATCTGAAATTGCCGGACTGCCTTTTCACATGGATGGATTGCGGTCGAGTCATATTTTTGTCCGGCAGGACGGAAAATGGCTGCTGACGCATGTGCATATTTCAAAGCCTTGGTTATCACAGGCCGAGGGGGAGTCATTTCCGCTGGAAGAGTTGGCGGCTCGCAATCGCGAACTCGAACGAATGGTCGCCGAGCGGACGAACGAATTACGCCAGGCGTTCGATAACGTCAAGCGCTTGGCCCGCACCGATATCCTCACCGGGGTTGCGAACCGGACCGCATTTGATGAAAACATCGATTACGAAATCAGTTATGCACGTCGATATCGCGTGCCGGTGTCGATGATCCTGCTCGATATCGATCACTTCAAGCAGGTCAATGATCGCTATGGTCATCTCAAAGGCGATGAGATCCTTCATCAACTGGCTAAGCTGATCTCCGGAAATGTTCGCGATGTTGATACCGTTCATCGCTGGGGCGGAGAGGAGTTCATGCTCCTGTTACCCAATACCAAGCTGGAGTCGGCGGTTATCTGTGCCGAGCATCTGCGTGGCATTGTCGCGAATCACCCATTTGATCTTGCCGGGCCGGTCACGATTAGTCTTGGGGTGACGCAGATGATGAATGGTGAAAGTCGCGATGGCTGGATCCGGCGCGTCGATCAGGCGCTCTATCTGGCCAAAACCAGCGGCCGCAATCAGGTTAGACAAGTCGCTTGAATGGTTCGAGTGGGGGATAGCGCTCGGGGGTTGGCGTGCTCCATGTGTACTCCACCCAACCTTTTTCTTGCACTTGCAGGCGAGGCCCGCCAATATCAGCCGCCCGATCCAACCGTCATCCTGAGCCCGTCATGCCGAACCCTTCCAAACCCAAAACTGTGAAGTCAAAATCAGCCAAGACCCATGACGCCGCCCGTGTCACCGGCTGCGCACCTCGAACGGCGGGCCAGTCACCTCTGCACCCACGCAATCCCCATCAGGGGCGCTATGATTTTGCCCGGTTGCTGGCTGCTTCGCCGACTCTGTTACCATTCGTGCGCAATTTGCCACATGGCCAGAGCATCGACTTTGCCGATGCTCTGGCGGTCAAGGCGTTGAACCAGGCTATTCTGGCGGCCGATTATGGCATTCAAGGATGGGATATTCCCGATGGTTACCTGTGCCCGCCGATCCCTGGGCGTGCCGATCACATCCACCATCTGGCGGATCTGCTGGCTAGTTGCCATCGAGGCAAGGTGCCGATTGGCGAGCAGGTGCGGGTGTTGGATATTGGTGTCGGGGCTAATGCCATCTATCCAATCATCGGGGCTCATGCCTATGGCTGGTCGTTTGTCGGAGCCGATATCGATCAGGATTCATTAGACTCGGTTGCCCGGATCCAGGCGCAGAACCCAGAACTGGCCGCGGCTCTGGAGTGCCGGTTGCAGCCGGATGCCGAACAGATCTTTGGCAATGTGGTGCATGCCGATGACATCTTCGATCTGACGCTGTGCAATCCGCCGTTTCATGCTTCGGCTCAGGCTGCTGCCGCCGGGAGTCTACGCAAGGTGCGCAATCTGAATAGTCAGAAACCACGGGATGAGCAGAAGGCCAATCTGGATCGAGCCTCGTTGAACTTCGGGGGGCGGCAAAATGAGTTGTGGTGTGACGGCGGGGAGCTGCAGTTCATCCGCCGCATGATTCGGGACAGCCAAAAGGTTGCCGGTCAGGTGTTCTGGTTCTCTACTCTGGTCTCCAAGGGGGAGAATGTCGCGCCTATCCGTAAGGCGTTGACGGCGGCCAAGGCGGTTGAGGTGCGAGTGATCGAGATGGCGCAAGGGCAGAAGATCAGCCGTCTGGTGGCCTGGACCTTCCAGCCGTTGGCACAGCAACAGGCCTGGAGCCGCTTCCGCTGGGGCTAATTACCGATCTCGGCGAGCCGGGCTACCAGCTGTAACCGATGCCGAAGAAGTGCTTCCAGTCATCACGAGCGCTCTGGTCACTTTGCAGCGCATCCAGCTCGGTCGAGATGGTTGAACGCAGATGTTGGGTCAGGCGAATGCGCATTCCTGCTTCGGCGGTCAGGGCAAAATCTGCGGCATCGGTATAGGGATAGCTGTATTAACCCGTGGTATAGAGTTCGAGCAATCCCTTGTCGAGCAGGAAGCGGCGATAGTCCCAGTTGAAGGTCAGGATGGCAAAACGTAGATCCGGCTTGCTGTGATAGAGATAGGTTTGGCGGCCGAGGGTCGAGCCGATTTCAAAGCGTCCGCTCTTGTCATTGTAAAAGCGATAGCCAGGACCACTGCCATATTTGACCTCCTGATAGAGATCGTCATGGAAGTCCCGCTGGTAACTGGCGTTGCCACTCAAGAACCACTTGCGGTTCAAAAAGTAGTCGAGGGAGTTGGTCAGGTTGTAGTTGTGGCGATCCTGTAACCCATTGGTTTTACGGATTTCCCAGAAACCGTCCAGATTGTCACGCCAGTATCCTTTGAGAAACTCGTTGCTGGTCTTGAAACGAAGATTGTCGCTAGAGTCCTCGTCACGCTCCATATCCAGACTCATATCCAGATTACCGCGCCAGCTGAACTGCGGGCTGAAATAGTCGGGCTGCTCGATGCCTTTGATGTTGTTTTTGATCAGGATCCGCTGCTGTTGCTGATTTTTGAATTCAACCAGACTGGCACCCGCTGGCGGAGGATGCTGACCTGCAGCCAGTTCAATCTGCAAGGGGGCTTGCGACTCGATGCGCTTGACGTCTGCCCAGTTGATCTGCAGCGTTCCGGCGAATTGGGTGACAAATTCCAACTTCCCGTCATGCAGGGTTTCGATTTTACCCGTGAGGCGGTCGCCGTTTTTCAACCACAGGGTGTCGGCGGTAACTGGCATAACCAGCATTAACAATAACCATCCACCACTCCTTGACCGCATGTGGACACTCCCTGGTCTACACGTTTTCTGACGAATTATTGTGCCGCTGTGAGGGTGCCGCCGGTTGGTGAGGTGGCCCGTCGTACACAGCGGGCGGCTCAGTCGAACTCCTGCTCCTCGCGCAGTCGTTGGCGCCGGGCCTGCTCCTCTTCGATGACGGTGTTGATTTCGTTCAGTACCGAGTCGAGATCGACGGCTGCGGTACTCTCCACAAAGTGGCCGGTCAGTTGGCTCTCCGGGGTTAGTTTGCCATCTTCATACAGAGCCCACATCTCTTTGGCGTAGCGGCGGCCGAGTAGTTCGGGGGCAAACTGGCCATAGTATTCGGTCAGGTTGTTCACATCGCGTTCGAGCATAGATTTGGCATGGTTGTTGGCGGCGGCGTCAACGACCTGAGGCAAGTCGATGATCACCGGGCCAAACTCGTCAACCAGCACGTTGAACTCGGAGAGATCGCCATGGACCAAACCGGCACATAACATGCGCACCACATGCTGGATCATCTCGGCATGGTCTTCGAGAGCCTGTTCGGCTGACATGCTGACATCCGCCAGGCGAGGTGCAACATGGCCCTCGTCGTCGGTAATGAGCTCCATCAGCAGCACGCCATCGAAGCAGCCGTAGGGTTGAGGGACGCGAACGCCGACGCTGGCCAATTTGTATAAGGCATCCACTTCGGTATGTTGCCAGCTCTCTTCTTGCTGCTTGCGACCGAATTTGGAACCCTTCTCCATGGCTCTCGCGTCACGACTGTTGCGAACCTTGCGCCCCTCCTGATACTGCACTGCCTGCTTGAAGCTGCGTTGGCTGGCTTCTTTATAGACTTTCGC
>JAYRLO010000125.1:0-8192 GCA_041905215.1 Aeromonadaceae bacterium | reverse complement strand
CGTGCGAGAGGTAAAAGGTGACGTGCGAATGAAATGTAAATATTGCGAAAAATCATTCACCAAAGAGATTGTCAGCGCGAACTTCTGATGCAGATCACAAGGCCAGTTCACAAACTGGCCTTGTGGCATTTATCCCAAAAAATCAGCAATTTTTATCTATACTCAAGCCATCGCATCCACGGATTTATGTCCAATTTTGAGGTGGCACCCTATGATAGTTCTGGTCGGCGGCGAGAAAGGTGGCAGCGGCAAAAGCTGTCTGGCACAAAACCTGGCGGTCTACTTCCGGACTCACTACAACGGTGAGGTTCTGTTAGTCGACTGTGACCCTCAACGGACAACATCCGACTGGATCCAGGAGCGCAAAGACAACACAGATTTGCCCTCGATCAACTGCGTACAACTCTACGGCAACATTCGTGAAGACCTGCTCAGCCTGAAGACCCGTTATGACTTTGTCGTCGTCGACTGCGGTGGGCAGGACAACCGGGCCCTGCGTTCTTCCATGTCGGTCGCCTCTCACGCCCTGATTCCTCTGCGCCCCAAGCGGCGAGATCTGAAGACATTGCCCCACATGGAGGACATCATCACCACCTGCAAGATGGTCAATCCGACCCTCAATGCTGCCGTGGTCATGACCCAGTGCCCCTCGCTGCCGAACCAAGCCAAACGAATACTCGAGGCCAAAGAGGTCTGTGCGACCTACTGCGTGCGAGTGCTCGATGCCATCATCTACAGCCGGAACGTGTATGATGACAGCGAAGAGCGGGGTCTCTCGGTCATGGAGATTGATCCAGAGGGGAAAGCAGCCGACGAGATCCGGGTTATCGCCAAAGAGTTTCTGAATTTATAGGGAATACTATGGGCTTGTCTGACCTGAAGAAGAAACCGCCCCAGACTGATGTACCGAACGCGCCCATCACCCTGGATGAGTTTATCAATGACGCCGAGCTCTACGCGCTGGGCCACTCTCGGCAGATCACGTTACCCGGTGCGCGGCTGCCGGATCCCATCCCTCCTTTGGCTTGCGAGGCGACACCACAAGTCCCAGCCGGGGAGGATGAGCCCAAGGCAGTGTTCAAAAAGGCGACCTACTCGATGAGCCTGGAGTGCATCGACCATCTGAAGCTGATTGCCGAAAATGACGGTATGAATCGCTCGCAGCTCTTACGGCTGTTCACCCACTACTTTTACCAATTGCCCCAGGAAGAGCGGGATCTGATCTACGAACGCTTTAACCATCTGTTCGACAACAACAAGAAATAGCCCGCCCCCCTTGAGAGTGCGGGCTGTTTTGTTAGTATCTCGAGCCTCACTCTCCTTGCGGTAATCCAGCATGAAGATCGGCCTTTTTTACGGCTCCAGCACCTGTTATACCGAAATGGTGGCAGAAAAAATCCAGTCCCAGATCGGTAGCGAGACCGTCACCCTGCATAACCTGAAACATATCCCTGTCGCTGAAATGAGCCACTATCCGATCTTGATGCTCGGCATCTCAACCTGGGATTTCGGCGAACTTCAGGAAGATTGGCAAACCAGCTGGGATGCGCTGGAGAGCATTGATCTGCACGGCAAGATAGTGGCCTTGTTTGGCCTCGGCGATCAGGCAGGCTATGGCGAGTGGTTTCTCGATGCCATGGGGCTGCTGCATGACAAGCTGCTGGCGAAGGGGTGTCAGTTCGTTGGTTACTGGCCCAATGAGGGTTACGAGTTTGAAGCCTCGAAGGCGCTGACTGACGAGGGCCGCTACTTTGTCGGTTTGGCTCTCGATGAAACCAATCAGTATGAGCTGACTGACCAGCGCCTGGCTCTCTGGTTACCCCAGGTGCTGGACGAGATTGCCTCCCTGTAAGGCGCAGAACCGAGCCCCCAGCCTACCCCGCGAGCGGTCGATCCAGCGTCGACCAATCCGGCACACCATCGCGAACCAGGACTGATGCCATATTGGCAGCCCGTGCAGCCTGCAAGCCAATTTGTGTGTCTTCAAAGACCAGACAACCCTGCGGTTCAACTGCCAGCAGTTGCGCCGCGCGCAAAAAGGTCTCGGGTGCCGGTTTATGCGCTGAGACATCATCAGCCGCCACCACGGTCTGGATGAACTGACCCAGACCGCTTTGTCGCAAAATGATCTCGGCATTGCTATGCAAGGAGCCGGTTCCGATCGCCATGGGATGAGTGTCATAGGCCGCTTTCACCAACTCAACCATGGCCGGAAATGGCCGAGCCTGACCAATGCGAGCCACATAGTGGGCTGTCTTGCAGCGGGCAACGGCTTCGACATCCAGCTCGATCCCCTGCTCTTGGGCCAGCAGGGCGGCAATCTTGCGACTCGGTACCCCACCGAGCTCATACAGCCACTGGGCATCACAGCAGAAACCAAACTCCAGCGCCGTTTGCTGCCAAGCGGCCAAATGCAGCGGCATGGAGTCGACCAAGGTGCCATCCATATCGAAAATTAGCGCCTTATACTCTTGCCACATCGCTCTACTCCAAAAAATAAGGTTATGTCCCAGTTATGCGTTGATAGGTCCAGCTCAAGTGTAGGCCTGGAGTCAGGACGAGCGCAGACTCGTCGTGAATACATCCTTGTAGCCTCGATGGTGGATCCCTGCCACCAACGGTCTGCTTTTCGTCCAGACTCCATCCCTCTAACGAGCGGTTCCGACTCATCACAGCGACAAGGTTGCGCTAAGCTGACCCTCTGCGCCAGGGATGGCGCGGCGGAGCCCCCATGGAAGGGTTCACGGCGTGTCAGCGTGTGCCACCTTGTCGATGTAGCAGAGATTTCCAACAGGTCACGTAGGACAGAGCCAAAACAAAGGGGGATATCGACTATCCCCCTTTCGTGTGTCATCCATCCTTGAAACGATGGATCAGATCAGCTCCAGACGCTCCATGGCGGCGCGGATGCGCTCCTTGGTAGCACTGCTCAGCGGCATAACCGGAACCCGGCACTCCTCGGTACACAGACCCAACAGGGAGGCGGCATATTTGGCGCCAGCCGGGCTGGGTTCGGCGAACATCACCTGATGCAGCGGGATCAGCGTATCCTGCAGCGCACGCGCCTCTTCCCACTTGCCAGCCAGCGTCAGATCTTGAACCTTGGCGACCAGCTTGGGGGCGACGTTAGCCGTTACCGAGATACAACCGGTACCCCCACCGATGTTGTAGGCCACAGCCGTTGCGTCTTCACCCGACAACCAGACGAATGGCTTCTTGATCAGCTGGCGTTCGCTCCACGGACGGGAGAGATCGCCGGTCGCATCCTTGACACCAATGATACGGGGCAGCTCGGCCAGGCGCGCCATGGTCTGCGGCTGAATATCAACAATCGCCCGGGGTGGAATGTTGTAGAGGATGATGGGGATATTGGTCTCGTCATGCACCATCTTGAAGTGATGATAGAGGCCATCCTGATTCGGACGGTTGTAATAACCGGCCACATGCAAGGTCGCATCGGCACCAGCCTTCTCCGCGACGCGCGTGTATTCGATCGCTTCGATCGGGTTGTTGGAGCCAGCCCCGGCGATGACAGGAACACGTCCAGCCGCCTGCTGAACAACCAACTCGATGACCCGACAGTGCTCGTCATGGGAAAGGGTCGGACTCTCACCGGTAGTGCCAACGGGAACAATGCCATGGGTCCCCTGACCAATGTGCCACTCAACCATCTTGGTCAGCGCTTCTTCATCCAGTCGACCATCCCGGAACGGGGTGATCAGCGCAACGATCGAACCATGAATCATACAAACTCCTTTTTGAAACTCGGGATCCGGAACAAAAAACCCCGGTTACGGGCTGCGTAACCGGGGTTTATGAATCTGCCAAGGGCGGACGACCGTTTACGCGAAAACGACAAAAACCTCAGGTTTCAGAGGTTTGTGGCATTTTCGTTTCAAGCTGAGATCAGTCATCGGCCAAACACTTTTGAGGTGCAATGATTCAGCATAGTTCTGTATCGCTGCATAAATGTCAAGCCTCGGCATCTGATGTATAATCGCCGCCCCATCCCATGCCGAGGTTCACGATGTCAGCAGCAGAAACTCCTGTCAGTCAGCTTTTAGAACGCAATATATCTGCGTTCGCAGGCAAGCGGCTGTTAGTCGCCGGCTACATGGAAGACAACTATCCGCTGACACTGGCCGCACATGCCAGCTCTTGGCATCTGTTCACCACAGATTACAGCCGCTGGCGCCAACTGATGGCGAAGGCCAATCCCAACGCAGAGCAACCACAGATCAGCTTCGGCCATCAGTTGGCAGCGGATCTGCCACCCTTTGATGCGCTCTTGCTGCTGTTGCCCAAGGCCAAGGTCGAAGCCCGCTATCTGCTGGCTAACCTGCTCCCCCACATCAAACAACAGGGGGATATTTTTTTGGTCGGTGACAATCGGGGTGGCATCAATGGTGCCGATAAGCTGATGGCTCCCTACTGTTCCCACAGCCAAAAACTCGATAGTGCCCGTCGCTGTTCACTGGTGCATGGCGTGTTGAACCAAGCGGTTCCCGCATTTCATCTGGAGGAGTGGCTGCAGCAGTATTCGCTGCCGTTGGGTGCGAGCCAATTGACCGTCATCGCCCTGCCCGGCGTATTCAGTGCCGACGGTCTGGACGAAGGAACCAAGCTGCTGCTGGAACATCTGCCTCCCCTGCGTGGGCGGGTTCTCGATGTAGGATGTGGAGCCGGAGTCATTGGCGCCTCTTTGTGCACCCTGCACCCGGAACTGGATGTCGAGATGTGTGATATCAATGCATTAGCTCTGGAGTCTGCTCGACGAACCCTGCAGGCCAACGGTCTCGAAGCCCGCATCTATCCATCGGATATGCTCTCCGACGTTCCAGGCCTGGTGCAGCACATAGTCACCAATCCACCATTCCATGCGGGTCTCAAGACTCTCTACGGGCCAAGCGAGCAACTGATCCTCGGTGCGCCACAAAAACTAGCCCCCAATGGCTCCTTGCTGTTGGTTGCCAATGCATTTTTGAAATATCAGCCGTTCCTGCAACAGGCATTCAAACAGTCACAAACCATAGCGGCCACCACCAAGTTCAAGCTCTATCACAGTTTTTGAATAACAAATTGTCTTAACAAGATTTTGTTCAATCTGTTAAATTCAAAAACCAACAATAATTACCTCCACTATGATGAGGTAATTTTTATCGGTGAAATGAAACCGATTTCATTTTTTGGAGCACTCGTATGGCTGGTGTATTGGCGATGATACTGGCAGGGGGTGAAGGCACACGCCTGCAGCCACTGACGGTAACTCGTAGCAAACCTGCGGTACCATTTGGTGGCAGTTATCGTCTGATCGACTTTGTCCTGAACAATTTCGTCAACTCGGACTTCTTGCGTATCTACGTTCTGACCCAGTTCAAGTCCCAGTCGCTCTACCTGCATATGAAAAAAGGGTGGAATCTGACCGGTATCACCGGCCGTTTCATCGACCCAATCCCGGCCCAGATGCGGATGGGCAAACGGTGGTATGACGGTACGGCCGATGCCATCTATCAGAATCTTGGTTTCGTCGAGCTCAGTGCGCCTGACCACGTCTGCATCTTCGGCAGTGATCACATCTATAAGATGGATATCCGTCAGATGCTGGATTTCCATAAAGAGAAAAAAGCCGTCCTGACGGTAGCCGCCATCCAGGTTCCCATCGCCGAGGCCCACCTGTTCGGCATCATCGAGGTGGATGAAACCGGGCGCATGATAGGGTTCGAAGAGAAACCAGCGCATCCCAAGTCACTGCCAAACGACCCGAATTATGCGCTAGCCTCCATGGGTAACTATGTCTTTGAAACCCATACCCTGTATGCCGAGCTGACATCCGACGCCGAGAACGAAAACTCCAGTCACGATTTCGGTCGTGACATCATTCCCGATCTCTATCCTCGTGCGGCCGTCTATGTCTATGACTTCAGCGGCAACAAGGTGGAAGGTGAAAAGACCGGTGTTTACTGGCGTGACGTCGGTAACATAGACACCTACTGGCAGGCACACATGGATCTGGTGTCTGATAACCCACCCTTCTCGCTCTACAACCGCAAGTGGCCACTGCACACCTATTACCCGCCACTGCCTCCGGCCACCTTTGTCAACACCACAGAGCACAGAGCCAGCATCTCCCATTCGCTGATCTCGGCAGGTTGCTATATTCAGGGCAGCACGATAGAGCGCAGCGTCATGGGGTTCCGTTGCAACCTGGCCTCTGGCAGCCATATCGAAGAGTCGGTACTGCTCGGTGATGTAAAGATTGGTGAGGGATGCCGAATTCGCCGGGCCATCATCGACAAACATGTGGAAATAGCACCAGGTGTTGTGATCGGTGAAAATTTAGACCATGACCGGGAGCGTTTTACCGTCTCGGACGAGGGAATTATTGTCGTGCCCAAAGGCGCCAGAGTTGGTTTCTAATTCATGAATATTCTTTTCATTGCATCCGAAGTCGAGAGCTTCGCCAAGACAGGTGGTTTGGCCGATGTGGCCAAGGCACTGCCGCTGGCTCTCAAGCGTCGCGGCCATGACGTCCGCATCGTCATGCCCTACTACGCCAGTATCGCCAATCGCGAGAAGGCCCAACATCTGGGCGGATTCACACTACCAACCCGCCCAGGTCACACCGATATCCCCTACCAGGTCCGACAGATGGAGCTGGACGATGTGCCCGTCATGCTGATCGACTTTCCCAACTACTTCGATCGCAAGAGTCTGTATGCGGAAAACAACAACGCCTACCCCGACAACGGCGAGCGTTTTGCCTTCTTCTCGGGGGCTTGTCTGCAGGTGGCCGAACAGATCGGCTTCAAACCCGACATAGTGCACTGCAATGACTGGCATACCGCCCTGGTTCCCATGTTGCTGAAGACCCGTTATGCCAATAACAGCTTCTTCCAGAGCACGCGCTCGGTTCTGACCGTCCACAACGGAGCCTTCCAGGGGGTGTTTGAGCGCAATCAACTCTGGGCTCTGCCGGAGGTGACCGACACCTACAACGAGTCGCTCCTGCAGGGCCACGCCTATATCAATTTCCTGAAGTGTGGCGTGCTGTATGCCGACAAGATCAATGCCGTCAGCCCCAGCTACGCCTCGGAGTTGATGACCTATCTGGGCGGCCATGGCATGGCCAAGAACTTCCAGGAGCGCTCCAGTGACATCCGCGGGATCATCAACGGCTGTGACTATGCCGATTGGGATCCCAAGACGGATCCACTGATTCCGGTCAACTATGATATCGCCCGACTCGAAGACAAAGAGCTATGCAAACATGCGTTGCAAAAGCGAGCCGGACTCGATGTCGACAATACCCCCCTGTTTGGCATGGTCTGTCGTCTGACCGAACAGAAGGGTCTGAATCTGCTCTTGCCAATCCTGGAGCGTTTCCTGGTGCACAAGGTGCAGGTGGTTATCGTCGGTACCGGCGAACCCGGGCTCGAAGAGCGGTTAACCGACATGATGCAGGCCCATCCGGAACGACTGGCCTATCTGAACGCCCACGACAACGAACTGGCCCACCTGGTCGAAGCCGGTAGCGACTTCTTCCTGATGCCATCCCTGTTCGAACCCTGTGGCCTGAATCAGATGTATAGCCTGGCCTACGGCACCCTGCCGATCGTCCGCTCGGTGGGTGGTCTGCGGGATACCGTCATCGATTACGATCTCCAGGCCAAGCGGGCGACCGGCTTCAGCTTTCAGGAGCCGGAACCATTAGCCCTGCTTTCGACACTGCGCCGCGCTCTACTCTTCTATCTGCAAGAGCCAGAGGAATACCGCCGAGTGCAACAAACTGCCATGCGTACCCGCTACCTGTGGAGCGACTCGGTACTGCACTATGAACAGATGTACAGAGACGCACTGGGACTGAATGCCGGGCATTGATTTGCCCGGACTGGCGATAAATAGAGCAGACGGTAAAAAATGGCGTTGATACGGCAACTATTCGCGATGCAGAGGTTGACGTACCGGGCAGAATAGATAGAATGCGAGCCGCAAGATGCGATGGTGGCGGAATTGGTAGACGCGCTAGCTTCAGGTGTTAGTGCCTTCGGGTGTGAGGGTTCGAGTCCCTCCTATCGCACCAAGTAATCTGTTGATTGGCAACATAAAAACCAAACGTTGGCTGACAACGATAAAACCAGTGACAAGTTGTGCGATGGTGGCGGAATTGGTAGACGCGCTAGCTTCAGGTTAGG
>JAYRLO010000124.1:6499-8198 GCA_041905215.1 Aeromonadaceae bacterium | reverse complement strand
GCCAGCAAGGCAAGGAGTCGCAATGACATACAGTTCCGTCATCGGTCTGGGTGTGGCCGGAAATTTCGCCGGTCATCTGGAGCAGGCTGGTGAGGCCCGTGATTTTGCCGCCGTCACCGTCAAGGAGGCCATAGCACCGAAGGCAATTTTCCCGTTCTATCTGCCAGAGCATTCGCGCACATTCCTGGGCACCTATCCGTTGAGTCATCGCGAGATCTGCTTTCCGCAAGGGGCTGATAACCTGCAGATCGAGCCCGAGGTGGGGTTGTTGTGCGATATCGAGTACCGCGACGGTCGGGTGGTCGGGCTGACACCCCGGGCTTTTGGTGCCTACAACGACTGCTCGATCCGGCGCGAAGGGGCTCGCAAGATCAGTGAGAAGAAGAACTGGGGGCCAGCCAGTAAAGGGGTAGCCAGCGAGTTGTTGCCGCTGGATCACCTGCAACCGGGCGGGGTGCTCGATGGCTACCGCATTGCCAGCTTTCTGCTGCGTGACGGCCAGTGCCATGCCTATGGCCTCGACAGCGCCGTGGTCGATTACAGCTACTTTCACCAGACCCTGCTTGACTGGATCATCGAGAAGATGAACGAGCAACAAGATGCTGGGCCCGCCGAAGACATTGCTGCTCTGCTGGCTGAGTCAGGCTATCCGGCCCAGGCACTCATCAGCATAGGCGCTACCCGTTATACCCCCTTTGGCGAGAGCAACTTCCTGCAAGTGGGTGATCGCAGCGTGGTAGTGCTCTATCCGGCGGCCCGTTACGACGCGGCGACTATCGCCCAGGGCGTGGCCTCGGGTGAGCTGCAGGGCGAGGGGCTCTCTGTGCTGGTGCAGCAGGTGATCTGACGCTCATCCGCGGTTTGGATAGTCACCATGAATGATTGTCACCATGAAGAAGGCCGGGGAAACCCGGCCTTCTGATTTTTACGGTATGCTACTCGGCGGCTGGTTGCAGCTGGGTGGCATGTTCCGGCGCTGTACTGAGCAACTCGGTGCTGTCGTTCTGGAGCAGGCTCAGGTAACGCTCATATTGGCGCAGCACATCGGCACTGATCTCGTCCCGGGTCAGATACTGGATGTCATACCCCGCCCGGCCATCGGCGAAATAGGTCTTTGCCTCATAGAGACGAACATTCAGGTCGCCACTGTGAGCCGCTGCCAGCGGATTAAATGCCGGGAGCGGTCTGGACTCCAGACGCACACCGTAATGGAAGTCACGCCGCCCTTCTTGGGGGATCACCAGGGCACACTGCTGTTCATCCAGCTGCTCAACCCGACTGTTCAGACCTCGCTCATTGAGTTCACGACTGACGCTTTGTAAGGCGGGCAGGGCGGATAACTCGAGGAAACGCAGTGCCTCCCGGGGGCCGGTATGGCGCACCAGTCGGTCGAGGCGGTGGCGCCAGTGTTTGCCATTCCAGAAGTCCGACGCTGGCGATAGGCGGCGGGTCGAGTGGGCCAGATCGGCCTGCAAGCCTCGCCACAGGCTGTAGCAGAGCAACAGCATGATGCCGGCAAATGGCAGAGCAGCGATCAGTGTCATGGATTGCAGGGCTGGCAGGCCACCGGTGGACATCAGGATCCCGGCAGTCAGCCCCAGCAGCAGAGCCCAGAACAGTCGTTGCCAGACTGGTGAGCGCTCCGCGCCCTGAGTTGCGATGTTGTCGATGACGAAGGCGCCGGAGTCGGCCGAGGTGA
>JAYRLO010000124.1:0-6489 GCA_041905215.1 Aeromonadaceae bacterium | reverse complement strand
GATCACCGCCAGCGCCGAGGTGATGTCGGAGCCTGGCAGCAGATCAAAGAAGTTAAACAGTAGGGCATCCACATTGCTGGCGCTGTCGGCTAGCTCGGCATGGCCCCCTTGCAGTGTCATCCAGATGGCGCTGTTGCCGAAGACCGTCATCCACAAGAGGTTAAAGGCGGTGGGTACAAACAGCACCCCGAGAATGAACTCGCGGATGGTGCGGCCTCGGGAGATGCGGGCGATAAACAGGCCGACAAAGGGTGACCAGGAGATCCACCAGGCCCAGTAGAGCAGGGTCCAGTTACCAAACCAGCCCTGTTGATTGGGCTCGGTATAGGTGAAGGTGCGGAAGGTCAGTTCCGTCAATTGTGAGACATAGTTGCCGATATTTTCCGAGAATGCGCCCAGGATAAATTCGGTTGGGCCGACAAATAGCACAAACAGCAACAAGGCGATCGCCAGCAGCAGGTTCAGCTCGGAGAGGCGTCGAACCCCCTTGTTGAGTCCGGAGATTGCCGAGACCCCGGCCAAAGCAATGACGGCGGCGATAAGAGCAAAGCGGAACAGCTCGCCCGAGGTATCGAGACCAGTCAGTTGCGAGAATCCGGCTGAGAGCTGCAGTACACCATACCCCAGGGTGGTGGCGATGCCGAAGATGGAGCCTACCAGCGCGAAGACATCGACGGCGTGACCTATAGGGCCGCGGATCCGCTCCTTGAAGATGGGGTAGAGGCCGGAGCGCAGCGTCAGCGGCAGGTTATAGCGAAAGCCGAAATAGGCCAACACCAGACCGACGATGGCATAGATAGCCCAAGCATGAAACCCCCAATGAAAGAAGGTCGTCACCATGGCTTCGCGGGCCGCCGCCGGCGTTGATGGGGCAGCTTGCGGCGGAGACAAGAAGTGCATCATGGGTTCACCGACCCCAAAATACATCAATCCTATGCCCATACCGGCGGCGAACAGCATGGCCAGCCAGGAGGTAAAACTGAACTCGGGGCGGGCATCGTCGGGGCCGAGACGGATACGGCCATAATCACTGATCGCCAGCACTAGCAGCAGGATCAGGAACAGCCCGACGGCCAACACATAGAACCAGCTGAAGTGCTGGGTGATCCAGCTTTGCCCGGCACCGAAGAAACGGGCCGCGGCTTCGGGAGCCAGCGAGCAGGCCAAGAGCAGCAGGCCAATCAACATCAGGCTGGGGATTAGAATGGGTAGCGACAGAGTACAACGGGGAACAGGGGATGGTTGCTGTGTGGTCACAATGGCCTCCTCTTGTGATGACGCATTTAAGATGCAAAAGCAGATTCCTGACCCGAGTGGTTGGCTCGTTCAGGACGGAATGGGTTCCAGCAGTGGTAGGGCGAAAAACGACAAGTCTGCTTCTTTTCTAACCGGGTGTCGTTTCGGTTATTTCTGGCTCATTGTTCGGGGTGGGTCTCACATGGGTTTTTGCTTGCTCGCAACGGGGTTCCGCAGTGGCGGCATAGATAACGGCTCTGGCCGCGTAGTACCCGGTTGTGGCGGCGTACACTCAAGTGATGTTCCTGGCAGGCACAGCGATAGGTAAACAGTGGCCCCTGCAACTTGCTGATATCCAGACGGTGGGTGACTCTAGGCTCGAGACCAAAGACCTGACGCATCATCAATTGCCATGGTTTGCCGTGGGGTGCACAGCGGCCATGGCGGGCAAACACCAGCAGATGCGCCAGCTCATGGGCGATCACCTCATGCAGAAATAGCTCCTGATTATCGACCAAGAGCACCGGATTGAGGCGGATCTCCCATCGGTGTAGATGAGCCGTGCCTGCTGCCTTGCCCCGTTGCGTGAAGGTCAGCTGCGGGCGCGGCCAGGCGTGTTGCAAGGCTTGCTCGGCTTGTTGCAGACGCTGGCTGAGTGCCTCTTCACAGCGAGCCTTCAGCTCCGGATCCAGCGGTGGCCGGCTTTGCCGCCCCGTGGCAGGTTTCCCGGGCGTTGGCGGCTGGGGTGCCTCATTACGGATCCCCAAGTGGCCGCGTAGGCGCTTAAACAGGCTCATGGCACACCTAGTGTCCTGACATTGTCGAAGCGCTTATGATGCGATCTGCTGCCAGTGACCGCAAGGCGGAGAAAAAAATAGCTCTGTCCCAGTGACCTATTGAGAATCTCTGCTCCATCGACAAGGCGGCGCACGCTGACTCGCCGTGAACCCATCCATGGGGGCTCCGCCGCGCCATCCCTGGCGCAGAGGGTCAGCTTAGCGCTACCTAAGTCGCTGAACCGCTAGAGAGAGGAATGAAGTCTGGACGAAAAGCAGACCGTTGGCGGCAGGGATGCCGCCATCGAGGCTACTTAGGAAGTATTCACGACGTGTCTGCGTTAGTCCGGACTCCAGGCCAACACCGGATTGAGCTATTAGCGCATAACTGGGACATAGCTAAAAAAATCCCCGCAGAGCGGGGAGTGGTAAAAGAGGTTTTTTGCATGAACCTTGGTTATTCTGCGTCAGCAGTGTGACGTCCGAATGACAATTATGGGCGTTTATCCGAATGGCATCCGAGCTGGCTGCCGTACCAGAGTCATGTGTGATAAGGAGGGCTGTGATGCCGGATCTGTATCTGTTTTACGTCGGCGGTAATGCTGGCAAGTCGAATATTGAAGTTCACGACATCCAGTTTGTGGTGGCCGAGAGCGTTGAGGCGGCCATTCCGCATCTGCAGGCGGCCTGGTTCGGTGATGCCGACAAGCTGCATCTGGATGGTTATCAGATCGTGCGTTGGGTGGGCGGCTATGACGTGCTGTTGAGCCCGGAGCGTTCAACCGCTGCCGAGAAGCTCTATTTTGTCAATGTCGGTGGGTATAGCCCGGATACGCTGGCTGAGCTGCATGACTTCGGCCTATTTGTGGCTCCTAATGCGGCTGCCGCCAAACAGCAGGCGCTGGCTACCCTGTTGGTCGGAGCGGTAGAGCAGCACAAGGACAATCTCAAAGAGGTCGATAACCAGCTGCTGCTTGATAAACTTCAAGGCTATCATATCCACCTGCGGCCTAATCCTGGTGGTCAGCCAGACCGGATCCAGTGGCAGGGGTACAGACCCATAGGTGTCACGGATCGCCAGTAAGGCCCAGTGACTCAACTAGAGAGATATGAGCGCAACGCGGTGGCAAGAGAGCTAACTAAATACTGGCTCCTTATGATGCTACAGCGGCAAGGTAGCACACGCTGACACGCCGTAAACCCATCCATGGGGGCTCCGCCGCGCCATCCCTGGCGCAGAGGGTCAGCTTAGCTCTACCTAAGCCTCTATGATGGGTGATCTGCTATTCGGAGCTAATGAAATGGACACCTCCCCATAACGGTTTCAGTGAACCATGCTGTCAGTGCAGACCAACAGCAAAAATGAAGAGG
Organism: Aeromonadaceae bacterium; assembly: GCA_041905215.1. Lineage (GTDB taxonomy): Bacteria > Pseudomonadota > Gammaproteobacteria > Enterobacterales > Aeromonadaceae > Pseudaeromonas. Next base: position 3,106 of record JAYRLO010000124.1, on the reverse strand, counting down.
TGCCCTATGGAACAAATTATCGGAATTGATCTGGCAAAGCGAGTTTTTCAGGTGCACATCGTTTCTACAGAAGGAGAGAAGCAAGCCAATAAAATGATTACTCGTGAAAAGCTGATGACCTTCATCGCTCAACAGCCATCATCCCGTATTGTGATGGAAGCGTGTGGCAGCGCAAACTATTGGTCCCGTCAGTTCAAGCAATACGGGCATGAAGTTAAACAAATCAGTCCGCAATATGTCGCCCCCTTCAGAATGGGCAACAAAAATGACAGGAATGACGCAGTTGCTATTGTGGAGGCTGCCAGCCGTCCAGGGATGCGCTATGTACCCGAGAAAACAGTGGAACAGCAAGATATTCAGTGTCTGCATCGGGTGCGTCAACGACTGATGAAAAACAGAACAGCGCTGATTAATCAGGTCAGGGGGCTGGGTTTGGAATATGGCATCGCCATACCGGAAGGGTCCCATAAAATCATGGCCAGCTTGCCCGATGCTCTGGAAGATGCAGAGAATGAACTCACCACACTCAGCCGTGAGTTATTCCAGGAGATGCTGCAGGAACTGAGAGAGAGTCAGCAACGAATTAAAGCACTGGATGTTCGGCTGAAGCAGATGAGTGCGCAGAATGAAGATACGGTACGCTTGGAAAGTATTCCGGGTATAGGGCCACTGGGAGCATCAGCGCTGACAGTAGCCTTAGGGGATAGCAGCGACTTTCAGAATGGCCGACACTTTGCCAGTTACCTGGGGCTAGTACCCAAAGAGCACAGTAGTGGCGGAAAAGTCAGATTGCTGGGAATAACAAAGCGCGGAGACGGTTATCTGCGAGGTTTGCTTATCCATGGCGCCCGCTCAGTGGTTTACCGTGTTGCAAACCTTCCGGATGAGCAATGCGGTGGGCTTCAGCGATGGTTAAAAGGCATAATTGTCCGAAGTGGTATAAATAAGGCCATCGTCGCGTTGGCTAACAAGAACGCCCGGATAGCCTGGGCGCTGGTAAGCCAGAAAACAGAGTATGTGTTTAAGTAACAGTATGATTTTTGTTGGCAGTCCAAGAGTGATGTTCTGACAGGTAGAACCGACTCTCTGTGAACCTGGCAAATAGCTTGGCTGTGGCAAGCCATGGAACTAATGAGGCCAGAGAGTGCGGATGTTCATCGGGGCTCATGAAGCCGAATATATGTTTGTGACTACTTTGTTAAAAATAGAGCAGCACTTGCTTGCACAGGGTCGGTGTCCATATAAGCTATTTAGCTGCCGCCCAGAGCAACGACTCATCAGGGTGACCGCCCTCGCGTTGCGCGCCACCTAATGACACATTCAATTGGAGAGAGAGCCATGACCCCACACGACGAAATGTCGGCTGTTCTGGCTGCGTTGGGCCAGCATACCCGGCCGACGGTGACCATCACCCCGGTCAAGGAGGCTCCCGAGGCACCTTGGAGCAGCAAGTTTGGCGGCCAGCCCTGGTGGCCACGCGATTTAGCCTACCCCCATTCTGCCAGCGGTGACCCCCTCTATCTGTTGGCCCAGATCAACCTGGCTGAGGTGCCTGCGTTGCCGGGGTTCCCGGGCGGCGGTCTGCTGCAGTTTTTTATCGCCAACGATGAGGTGTACGGCTTCGATTTTGAGCGTTCGCAGGCAGAAAAAATGGCCGCTCCGGATGGTTATCGTGTGGTTTACCACCCGCAGATTGTGGCCGATGCGGCGCTGCCGGTTGACGAGTTGCCACCGTTACCGACGGAAAACCTGCTGCCCCTCAGCGAGGAGTATGCAGTGCGCTTTCGTGCGGCCGATGATTTGCCAGCACCGAGCGACCATGGATTTGAAGCCATCGCCCGTTCCATCGATGCCATTGATGAGACGGTTATCGACTCCCTGTATGACATGGGGCTCGGTACTGGCAGCAAGCTGGGGGGGTATGCCTATTTCACCCAAGAGGATCCGCGAGGCTATGAGTGCCCCGGCGAAGAGTGGGTATTGCTGTTCCAGATGGACACCAGCGATGAAGAGGATGGGGTCTGGATCATGTGGGGCGATTGCGGGGTTGGTAACTTCTTCATCGAGCCTGCACGCCTGGCCGCGGGCGACTTCTCCCGCGTCTGGTACAACTGGGATTGCTGCTAACGAGCAGGCTTCACCGGCCTCATAGACCGGAGAAGCCACAGATGCGCACTTGAATCCCTCCTCCGAGGCGTAGGCATCTTCTGGATGCCTACGCTCAGCCTATCCGTTGCCCCGCCACCTCACTCTTGCTCCGTTATGTCCCCAGGCTGATGGGGCTACGAGCGATAAAAGCGATCTGCCTCCGTTGCGCGCGTAAAGATATGTAAATTTTGGCGGCAAGTCTCGCAGTTCGCGGCTCATCAGCCTGCCCAATAAACCAGCATCCTCGATGGCAAATCGCCTGTGGTGCGAGAGAAGAAACTGGTGGAATGGCTACATGTTTATTTAACCTTTGGTTCCTTATGATCATTATCGGGAATACCGAGGTATTCCTGAGTCCGCGCTTTTCCGGCAGTTTTTTGACCTGTTTTTGCCATGTGTAAGGATTTGTTAGCCGCTCATGGGGGGGATTGCCAATAAATTTGCTGGCGTGAAATGATGCGCCCGGCATGACGCGAAGCCCAAATCCTGGGCGTTCGTGATTCAACAATAACGAGCCGTTGCTTCAACAATAATGAGCGAAGAGAAGGGTGGATTTATGATGAACAAGAAGATTCTGGTACTGGTCTCTGCACTGGGTTTCTGTGTTGCTGGGAGTGCATTTGCGAACGATGGCATCGACTGCCAAAACGCCAAATATCGTAACCGTGACGAATGTGTGCGCACCAAGGTTAACGTCAACCATCGTAACGATGCCGTGGATTGCGGCAACGCCGCCAATGGTAACAAGGACGAGTGTGTCCGCGCCAAGGCCAACGTTAACCATCGCAACGATACCGTCGATTGCGGCAACGCCGCCAACGGCAACAAGGACGAGTGCGTTCGCGCCAAGGCCAACGTCAACCATCGCAACGATACCGTCGATTGTGGCAATGCCGCCAACGGCAACAAGGATGAGTGCGTTCGCGCCAAGGCCAACGTCAACCATCGCAATGATGCC
>JAYRLO010000123.1:0-8227 GCA_041905215.1 Aeromonadaceae bacterium | reverse complement strand
GGTGATCCATCTGGAGAGCTGTCGCAACATCCGCGGTTACAGCAAAGAGCCAGACAAGTACCTGCCCGTGCAGTGGGATCCGGAGGTCACCGGCGACCACGAGTTCCGCACCGGTATCCAGATCGAGGTGATCAACCACCAGGGGGTACTCGCTCAATTGGCTAACACGATCGCGGCAACGGGAGCCAACATTCAGGGCATTAGCACCGAAGAGAAGGATGCCCGTGTCTATCAGGTCAACTTGCTGATCACCACCCGCAGCCGGATCCATCTGGCCGATGTGATGCGCAAGATCCGCGTGATGCCGGATGTACTGCGCGTCGGCCGCAGCCGTCAATAATCCCGCACCGAGGACACCATGAATCCAGAGCGCTTCGCGCGCATCCGCCAGATGCTGGCCATGCGCCAGCCGGATCTCACCGTCTGCCTGGAAGAGGTGCATAAGCCACACAACCTGGCGGCCATGATCCGCACCTGCGACGCGGTCGGCATCCATGAAGTCCATGCCGTGTGGCCCCAAAACATGCGCGCGCGCAATAATGCCGCCAAAGGCAGCCAGTACTGGGTCAAGGTCAACCGCCACGAGACCATAGAGGCCGCCGTCTGCACCCTGCGCCAACAGGGAATGCAGATCCTGGCGACCCACCTTTCGGAGCGGGCCGTCGACTTTCGCGACATCGACTACACCCGGCCGACAGCCATCCTGTTCGGTGCCGAAAAGCACGGCATCACCCCCCAGGCACTGGCGATGGCCGATCGGGAGATCATCATCCCCATGGTCGGCATGGTGCAATCGTTGAATGTCTCGGTGGCCAGCGCCCTGATCCTGTACGAAGCCCAACGGCAACGCCAACTGGCCGGTCGCTACTCCAGCCAGGCGTGCTCGCTGCCGCGCGCCGATCAGGAGCGCTTGCTGTTCGAACGAGGCTATCCGGTGCTGGCTCGAGTCTGTCGCATGAAGCATCTGCCCTACCCGGCCATCGACGAGGCCGGTGAGCTGCACGCGGACGAGAGCTGGTGGCAGCAGATGCAGTTGAGCAAACGAGCCTGGCTGGCCATGGAGCAAGAGGCTGCCCTGGCTGCGGATGAGGGTGACGAGTGAGCCAAGAAACCGGGATGAAAAGATGCTGAATTGACGGGGATCCGGATCCAGCGGCTTTTTTCTTTTATACTCGGGCCACTATATGTCCCTATTGAGACACTTTGCATGCGACTCCGTGCCCTGATGGGCTTAATCTTCCTCCTTTTTGTGACCGGTAGCGCCCAGGCCATGGATAATCCGTATCGACTGCTCACCTCGGCCGAGTTGCCGGACTTCTTCTCCACCACACTGCCAGCATTCTGGCAACAGCATGCACAACCGGGCGAGCTGGTGGCGACCGATCATGTCCCCATCCGCTATGTCGCTCTGCGCAACCCAGCTAGTCACAATGCGATACTGCTGGTCAGCGGCCGCATGGAGAGTTACATCAAGTATCAGGAGCTCGCCTACGAACTGTTCCAGCAGGGCTATAGCGTCTATCTGTATGACCATCGCGGTCAGGGGTTCTCCGGCCGCATGCTCGGCGACCCCCACAAGGGCTATGTCGTGAACTTCGAGGATTACGTCGCGGATCTCAAGCAGTTCCGGGATCAGGTTGTGCAAGCCGATCAACCCAACCGCCTGTTCCTGCTCTCTCACTCCATGGGTGGTTCCATCGCCGCTCGCTATCTGCAACAGTACCCGCACGATGTCGACGCCGCCGTGCTGGCCTCGCCGATGTTCGGCATCGACCTGGGGTTCCTGCCCAACTGGCTAGCCCGCTTGGTCACCGGCTTGATGGAGTGGATCACCCAACTGCTCGGTATCGAATCCCCCTATGCCCCCGGTCAGGGTCGCTATGAAGCACTGCCCTTTGCCGATAATGATCTGACCCACGATCCGCTGCGTTACGCCCAGTTCCGCGCGGTTTACCAGCACTACCCCGAGGTGCAGCTGGGAGGGCCGACCGCCCGCTGGGTCAACTTGGCCATCCCGTTTGCCGAACAGGCCATCCAGGCCGGGCAGCAGATCACCACCCCGGTGCTGCTGCTGCAGGCTGGCGCCGATAGCGTCGTCAGCAATGACCAGCAGCAGGAGTTCTGTGATCAGATGCGACTGGGCGGCCACCCCTGTGTGGGCGATAAGCCGCTGTCGATCGCCAACGCACGCCATGAACTGCTCAACGAAAGCGATGAGTTCCGGATACCGGCACTGAATGCGACCCTGAAATTCTTCGAACAACACCAATAGCTTTCGAATGAAGAATGCGTTTTCAGATGGCGGTCTGTTTGGGTAAACTGACCGTCCATCCCGCGCATTCAGAGGTCCGCATGTTTAAAGTCGTCGTATCCGATCTCGATGGTACCCTGCTGAACAATCAGCACCAGATCTCCCCCCATACCCGCCGCACCCTGCATCGACTGACCGCCGAAGGCATCCGCTTCATCGTCGCCACCGGCCGCCACCACATTGATGTGCAAGGCATTCGTAACGCACTCGGGCTCGAGATATTCCTCATCACCGCCAATGGGGCCGTGGTCCATGACAAGCAGGACAACTGCATCTACAACCAGACCATACCGCCGAAGCTGGCTCAGGAGCTGGTCGAAATCGAACGCCACCCCGAGACCCTGCTGCACCTGTATCAGGGTGACGAGTGGCTGGTCGAGGCCGAAAGTCCGGAGATGCTGGCCTACAACAAGGAGTCCGGCTTCAGCTATCGGGTGGTCGATCCCATCACGCTGGATAAGCAGAACATCAACAAGATCTTCTATTCCGGTGAGCACGTCGATCTGGTCGAACTGGAAAACCGTCTGCTGACCTATTACGGCGACCTGCTGAGCATCACCTTCTCGACGCCCACCTGTCTGGAAGTCATGCAAAAAGGGGTCAACAAGGGGAACGCCGTCAAGGCAGTGCTGGAACAGAACGGCTACCAGCTCAGTGACGCCATCGCCTTCGGAGATGGCATGAACGATTTCGAGATGCTCTCCATGGTCGGCCACGGCGTAGTCATGGGGAATGCCCCGCAGCGTCTGAAAGATGCGCTGCCCAGCCACCCCCAGGCGTTGACCAACGACGAGGATGGCGTCGCCGAGTACCTGCTCTCCCTGCGCCCTTGAGGTGAACTCGCCGTAATCCCTTCGCAGGGGCACGATGGCGGCATCCTTGCCGCCATCGACTGGCTCAACAGCCACTCCCTCCGTCACGAACCACGGGGCATTAGCCCATGGGTGGCGTTTTGCCTGGTTTCGGGCAGACTGTATCTTAGATATAGCCCGGTTCGAGCCGGGTTCCCTGCCCTTCCGGGCCTTGATTGCACCACAGCAAGGAACTTGTCATGCTCCCACGACACCTCTCCGCACTGCTTTGGCTGGGGCTTTGCGGATTCATCACTGCCTGTAGCTCAAACGGCACGCCACCAGCGCCAACCCCGGCTCTCTCCGGGGCAGAAGTGCCAAGCAGCGCTCTGTTTCGCGGTCAATTGAATCGATTGGAAAATGGAGAAGCCAGCTTCACCCCCTGTCAGAGCAAGGAGTCCTGGCGTTTCATCGCCGAGCCCGCCTTTTGGCAACGCTGGGCCCAGCTGGGCAACCCCGCGCAACTCTATGCCGAACTCGAAGGCCAACTGGCGTTGGGTGCGGAGCGTGGTGGCGCACTGGAGCTGACGCTGAGCCAGGTTGACCACCTGGGCAACAATGAGCAGGGCTGCCAACGCCAGACCGATTTTGCCTTTCGCGCGGCCGGAACCCAGCCCGCTTGGAACATCACCCTGCAGGGGGGATCCGGGCTCTTCAGTTCACCCGGCGGCAGTAGTAGTTACCAGTTAACCAGCAGCCAGCTCGCGCCGGATGGACACCTGGATTTGGCGTTGACCAGCCTTGGCGGGGAAGAGGCCAAGTTGCAGTTTATTCCGGCTCTCTGCTCGGTGAATGACAGCGAAGTCTGGGGCTACAAGGTGCTCTTCGAGCAGGGAGATAACCACTATCAGGGTTGCGGCGAGCGCGGCAGGCCCTTGGCATCCCTGCTGCCGCCAGCCGACTGGTCTGGACTCGCCAGCGACATGCAGGCCCAGGTCGGCCTGAAGCTGAGTCCGGAACACCTGGCCACCCTGACCTATTACCGGGACACGGGCCCCAAGGTTGAGTACCAGGGCGCGTGGCAGCCGACGGAAAACGGCATCGAGCTGCTGTTTAACCAACGCAATGGCTGGGGTGCCAGTGAACGGATCCCGCTGCAGCGCCATGGCGATCGCCTGCAGGCGGACTACACGCTGCTCAACGGCGGCAAGGTCTACTTCGAGAAGCCGCTGCTGTTACAGCCGGGAACCCCGGCCCTCCCCGTGGCCCCGCAGGATCAATCCAGCGCCCATGACAGCGTGAATCCGACCCCGACCCAGGCCGCATTCACCCCTGTGGTACTGCAGCCCATCAGCCAAGTCGATGGCAGCATCCAGCAGGCCCTGCTCGACTATTTCCGGATCAACCAGAGCGCTTCGACCGGCACCAAGTATCGGGCAATTACCTATGATCTGAATGGTGATGCCTACCCGGATGCCATCGTCCAGATGAACTGGTGCGACACCAGCGGATGTGTCTGGCTGCTGTTCCAGGGCTCCATCGACGGCTATCGCTTCCTCAGCCGCATCGAAGGGCTGCACAGCCCCCTGCTGGTTGCCCCCACCCTGACACACGGCTGGCATGATCTGCTGGTACAGAGCGACACCCAGCACTGGGTCGCACTGCATTTTGATGGTGTCAGCTATCCCAGCGCCTTGAGCGGAGCCAGCGCCACGGAGACACCGGCCAGCAACAGTCACAGCGAGTTACGTTTCGATAGCGGAAACTGGCTGACACTGCCCTGATGGCACAGCAGTCATAGACAACAACAATCCAGGGCCGCAAGCCCCTAATGCCAGCCAGTTAGCGAAGGAGAGATAACCTGTTGAGCCAACCGTTGGCGGCAGGGATGCCGCCATCGAGCCCCCAGGGAAGGGTTTACGGCGAGTTGGCGAGAGGGGTTGTCTCTCCCGAACCTCTTAATTGACAAGTAGTCGCGCCAAGCCCCAGTTATTTTCGTCACCCAAAAGAGACACCACCTCAGAGCACCACACCCACCTCGCTGCACTCCATGACATCTTCATGCTGTGCAGCCTGTTCCCAGTCCAAAAATCGGGGATCGGAGAGCACAGTGTTCACATAGGCCCGTGACAGGGGAGGAAGCTCGACACCATAGGTGCGGAATCGGCTGGCCACGGGTGCATACATAGCATCGGCAATGCTCCAGTGACCAAACAGCCAGGGCCCTTCGGTATCATGCTGCAGTCGGCACTCTTCCCAGATAGCGATGATGCGCGCTATGTCGGCATCCAGCGCCGCCGTCGAGGAGACATGGCGGCCAGTGGCCCGCACATTCATCGGCATCTGTTGCCGCAAGGACTGAAACCCGGAATGCATCTCGGCGCTGATGGCGCGGGCTTTGGCGCGCCCCAGCACAGAGACAGGCCACAGCCGGGGCTCCAGCTCGGCCAGATATTCGGCGATGGCCAGCGAATCCCAGATGGCGGTTTCCCCCACCAGCAAGACGGGCACCCGACCAGCTGGCGAGAAACGGGCCACCTGGTGTTTGAAATCAGCCGCTTGTAGTTGCAACTGCAGCTCATGAAAATTCAGCCCGCTGTGGCTGGCAGCCAGCCAGGCCCGCAGCGACCATGAAGAGTAGTTCTTGTTGCCAATCACCAGCGTCAATGCCGACATGTGTGCCTCCAAGGCCCATCGATAAAAAGAGAAGAAGGGTTCAAGAAGAACCCTATGCATTCAGAATGGAATAACCCGACGCCAAGCGCAATCCCCGATGGCAACGACCAGGCTAGAGAGCAAACCAGCCGTTCATCAACGCCAGGTAGAGGAAGGTGCCGCTGAGAATGCTGACCATCGCCTGCCCCCGCCAGAGTTGCAGCACAGCCACCAGCAACACGGCCAGGATCTGTGCCTTACCCTGCGCGATCCCCGTCCAACGGTGCACTCCCATGGCATAGAGGGTCAACAACACCATCATGGCCACCGGCAACCGCTGCCCCAAGGCCTGGATCCGGGGTTGATGGGCAATCAGGTGTCGCGCCACAAACGGAAAGGCGCGCAGCGCAAAGGTCACACCGCCCATGATTAGAGCCGCCAGCAGATAATCAAGCGTGGTCACAAGAGACCTCCGGGTTCAGCGGCCAAACCAGCAGCACCAGTACCAGCATCACCGATGCCGCCAGCAGGAAATAGTCCGGGCACCAGAGCCCGGCCACCAGCGCCGAGAGAGCCCCCAGCACGAGAGCGCCCCAGTCCCGCTTGGCCCGGATCTGCTCGACCGCCAGCACGGTAAATAGCGCGGTCAGCGCAAAATCCAGCCCCTGCAAGCCCGGCGGCAGCCCCTTGGCCAGCAGCACCCCGGCCAGAGAGCCGAGGATCCAGTAGCTCTGATTCAAAAACACCACCCGCAGCGCCTGCAGGCGATCCTGAACCTGGCCCGACGCACTGAGCAGGGAGTAGGTTTCATCTGTGATGCCGAAGATGAAGTAGGCACGACCGAGGCCGCGGCCCGGCAACAGGTGGTAGAGCGAGAGGCCATAGAAGATATGGCGGAAGTTGACCAGCAGCGAGGCCACCGCCAGATCCAGCCAACCGGTGCCAGCGGCCAGCATGCCCACGGCCAGGTACTGCAGCGCACCGGCATAGACCAGCACGCTCATCAGCGGCGCCCAGTACCAGCACAGACCCGCATTGGCCCACAAGACACCGAAGACGGCACCCAGCGGCAGGTAGCCCATCATCACGGGAATGGTAAGCGGAAACACGCCTTTCCAGGAGCGCATGTGATTCATCCATGAAACCAAGCGAAGGAGCGAAAAATAAGCGAACCCTGAGGCAGAAGCAAGGCATAACGGAGCAAACAAGCGCCGAAATCCAGCTTAATCCACTACCGCCGAATCATTCCGCGAGGTCGGGATCAGGCAAACTGCCCAGCAACCCAACCGGAGCTCCAGCACCACTGAAAATTGAAGCCACCCAGCCAGCCGGTGACATCCATCACCTCGCCGATGAAGTAGAGCCCCGGCACCTGTTTGGCCTCCATGGTCTTTGAAGAGAGCTCGTCGGTATCGACCCCGCCGAGGGTCACCTCCGCCGTGCGATACCCCTCGGTGCCGTTGGGCAAGATCTGCCATCCTGCCAGCAGCTCGGCCACCGCCGTCAACTCCTTGGGGGTATATTGCCGCAACGGCTTGCTCTGCAACTCATGGCGCTCGATCAGCTTCTCGACCAGCCGTTTGGGCAACTCACGCCCCAGCACCGTCTTGAGCTCCTGGGCCGGATGGTCACTCTGCCACTGCTGGAGCAGTGCCGGAATATTCTGGCCCGGCAACAGATTGATGCGGATGGTTTCGCCCGGCTGCCAGTAGGAGGAGATCTGCAGGATCACCGGGCCCGACAGCCCGCGGTGGGTAAACAGCAGAGCCTCCCGGAAGCGGGTGCCATCGTCCGCCGTCACCTCGGCGGGCAGGCTGATGCCAGCCAGCTCGGCAAATGCCTCTTTGTCGGCGGTATGCAGGGTAAAGGGCACCAGACCGGCATGGGTCGGTACAACCTTGAGTCCAAACTGCTCAGCCAGCCGATAACCATAGGGGGTAGCCCCCAGCTTGGGCAGTGACAAGCCGCCGGTCGCCACCACCAGCGAGTGGCAGGACAAACTGCCCCGACTGGTCAGCAAACTGAAACCACCATCGGCTTGCTGGCTGACGGCCTGGATCTCGGTCGCCAGTTGCAGCGTCACGCCGGCCCATTCGCATTCGGTCAGCAACACGCGCACTATCTCTTTGGCCGAGTCGGTACAGAAGAGCTGACCGTGGTCGCGCTCCTCGTAGTCGACGCCATGCCGCTCGATCAGCTCGATAAAATCCCGCTGGGTGTAGCGAGCCAGCGCCGACTTGGTGAAGTGGGGGTTGCGACAAAGGTAAGCATGGGGCCCCGCCTGCAGATTGGTGAAGTTGCAACGACCACCACCGCTGATCAGGATCTTGCGCCCCGGTTTCTTGGCATTGTCCAGCACCAGCACCCGACGCCCGCGATAACCGGCCTGAGCCGCCGCCATAAACCCTGCCGCGCCAGCACCTATGATGATGACTTCCCACTCATTTTGCTGACTCACAACGATATCTCC
>JAYRLO010000122.1:0-8250 GCA_041905215.1 Aeromonadaceae bacterium | reverse complement strand
ATGAAATCGGCCGGGCCACCGAGTCCGGCCACCATGCGGCCAAAGCGATCGGCTGCGGCCCCACTCTCCAGCGCCACCTGCAGCTGACTCAGGGCTTGCGACTCATCGCTGGCCAATCCGGCCGCCACCAGCATGTCGGCACACAGCGCCATGGTCACCGCGTGCAGCCGTGGGTGGCGATACTCGCCGGTCAGATAACGCACCGCCTCACGCACCTCCAGCGCGTTACCGGCGCAGGAGGCCAGCGGCTGGCTCATGTCGGTCAAGAGCGCCGAGGTGCGGCAACCCGCCCCGTTGGCCACCGCCACTATGCTGCGCGCCAACTCGGCCGACTTCTCGGCGGTCGGCATGAAGGCACCGGAGCCGACCTTCACATCCATCACCAGAGCCTGCAGGCCGGCAGCCAGCTTCTTGGAGAGGATTGAGGCGGTAATGAGCGGAATAGCCTCGACGGTAGCCGTCACATCGCGGGTGGCATAGATGCGTTTATCGGCAGGCGCCAGATCGCCGGTCTGCCCGATGATGGCCACCCCGACCGCCTTGACCACTTGGCACAGCAACTCGGTAGAGGGAGCCGTCTGATAGCCGGGGATGGCATCGAGCTTATCCAGGGTGCCGCCGGTATGGCCTAGGCCACGCCCCGAGATCATCGGCACGAAGCCACCGCAGGCGGCCACCAAGGGGCCCAGCATCAGCGAGGTGACATCGCCGACCCCACCGGTGGAGTGCTTGTCGACGATGGGCCCTCCGAGCGAGAGCCCGGACCAATCCAGCACGGAGCCGGAGTCGCGCATGGCACAGGTCAGGGCGATGCGTTCATTCATGGTCATGTCGTTGAAGTAGACAGCCATCGCCAGGGCCGCGATCTGCCCCTCGCTGACGCTCTCATCGGTGACCCCTTGAATGAATGAGCGGATCTCATCGTTTGATAGCTCCAGGCCGTCGCGCTTGTGACGAATGATCTCCTGAGGAAGAAACATGGCACACCTCTCGAGTCTTGATTCCGTAGTCTTGTCCATGCAAACCGGGTGCGGTTCAGCCCCGTCATCCCCGGCTTGTCGTTATCATCGGAGTGAGCCCCTCAGCGGGGCCCCCCTCGTCATCGCTCAATAGCCGCCGCTGCTCTTGGGAGCCGCGCCATGGCCCAGCGTCTCCAGCAGACTGGCCAGCAGGCTGGAGGCGCCGAAACGGAAGGTGCGCGCACCGATCCACTCTTCGCCCAGGATCTCGGCCGCCAGCTGCAGATACTCGGCCGCCTTGGCCGCGTCCTTGACGCCACCGGCCGCCTTGAAGCCGACCGAGCGGTTCTTGTTCTGGATCACGCTCAACATGATATGGGCCGCCTCGAGGGTGGCGTTGACCGGCACCTTGCCAGTGGAGGTCTTGATGAAATCGGCGCCGGCGTCGATGGCCAGCTCGGAGGCGCGACGGATCAGGCTATCGCTCTTGAGCTCACCGCTTTCGATGATCACCTTGAGCAGCACCCGCTCGCCACAGGCCGCCTTGCACGCCTTGACCAGATCGAAACCAACCTGCTCGTTGCCCGCCATCAGGGCGCGATAGGGGAAGACCACATCCACCTCGTCGGCGCCGTAGGCCACGGCGGCACGGGTTTCGGCCACGGCGATTTCGATGTCGTCATTACCGTGGGGGAAGTTGGTGACGGTGGCGATGCGCACCGCGTCGGCGCCGATGGCGCTCAGGGTCTTGCGGGCGATCGGGACAAAGCGCGGATAGACACAGACTGCCGCGGTCAAACCGGCCGGACTCTTGGCCTGATGACACAAGGCGATGACCTTGGCATCGGTGTCGTCGTCATTCAGGGTGGTCAGATCCATCAGTTCCAGCGCCCGTTGGGCGGCTTGTTGCAAATCACTCATCGCTAACTCCAATTCAGGGTTGAACAGTGGCCCAGTGCCGCCTGCCCCTCAAGAGAACAGACGTGCCAGTAGCCAATGATAGGCTTGGGCTCCCAAATAGACCCCGACAATTCCCATGATGCCGGAGAGCACCGGAGGCGCCGGGATCGGTAACTTCAAAAAAGCGAACAACAGGCCGACGGCACCACCCGCCAGCAGGGACATCATCACTTCATTCATCATGCACCTCGTGCGCAAATCAAACCCGGACCCTGATGGCGCAAACGCTTTTCTGACGCCAGAAACATCAACGCCACAGCAAGCTGTGGCGTCGTCCATCGGTGGTCTTGGTCCTGGCTCCATGAAGCCAACCATGTGGACCAGCTCATAGTAACCAAGCGTGCCGTCCCAAGGTGAGAAGGCAAACGCTTTTGCGCCAACGCAGCGCGCACGGGGTCAAGGCGCCGCAAAAAACAACCGCTCCACATTGGCCTCCAGCCCGGCTGTCAGCGCCTCGACGGGTTGCTGACGCAGCGCCGCCAGTTGCTGCAACACCTCGATTAAGCGGGCGGGTTCATTGCGCTCGCCCTGATAACCGGCCAGCGGCATGCTCGGGCCGTCGGTCTCCAGCAGCAGCGCCTCCAGCGGCAACGCCGCCACCGCCCGGCGCGTCTTCTGCGCCCGTTCATAGGTGATGGTGCCACCGATGCCCAGGTAGAAACCCAACTCCCAGAACTGCTGCGCCTGCTGCCTCGAGCCGGAGAAACCATGCAACACACCACCGGCCCGTGGCCGATGGCGGCTCAGCAGCGCCAACACCTCGTTGTAACAACGGCGACAGTGGACGATCAGCGGCAGATTGCACTCATCGGCCAGCTGGATCTGCCGCTCGAACCAGGGCAACTGTTGGGCCAGCGGTATATCGATGGCGCCATCCAGACCGCACTCCCCCACCGCCACCAGCCCGGCCGGACGCTGCCGCACCAACTGCGCCAGAGTCTCCAGTACCGACTCGGCTTCGTCCCCGATAAACCAGGGGTGCAGTCCCAGGGCATACGATAGCCCGGGGATGGCCTCGTGCAGCGCAGTCAGGCGTGGCCAGTGGGCCGAGGCGATGGCTGGCACTATCCAGCGCGAAACGCCCAGAGCCTGGCTGCGACGCAAGACCTCGGGCAGATCGGCGGCAAACTCGTCCAGATCCAGGTGAACATGGGTATCGGTCAGCATCGGGGCACCTCGCAAACAGTCCACCATTCAGGCTAACCGGAAAGCGGATTTTGACCAGCGCGCCGATGGCAAGCTGCGGGAGGACTCACGGCAAGAGTGGCTCACGACAAAAGGGCCTCCCTCGGGAAGCCCTTGATGATACCAGCATGCAGCCTTAGAGCATGACACCGGCGACAACCGCCGAGAGCAGGCTGACCAGGGTCGAGCCGTAGACCAGCTTGAGGCCGGAGCGGGACACCATGTTGCCCTTCTCTTCGTTCAGCGCCTTGACCGCACCGGCGATGATGCCGATGGAGCTGAAGTTGGCGAACGAGACCAGGAACACGGAGAGCATGCCCAGGGTGCGCGGTGACAAACCAGCAGCCATCTTGCCCAAGTCCATCATGGCGACGAACTCGTTGGTTACCAGCTTGGTGGCCATGATGCTACCAGCCTGCATGGCTTCGCCGCTCGGGATCCCCAGCAACCAGGCGATTGGGTAGAAGATGTAACCCATGACATGCTGGAAGTTTATGCCGAACACGGCGTCGAACAGATAGTTGATCATGGCGATCAGCGCGATGAAACCAATCAGCATCGCCGAGACGATCACCGCAACGGTGAAGCCCGCCATGATGTATTCGGCCAGCATCTCGAAGAAGTTTTCGCGCTTGGGGGTGTGGTGTTCATCGCCGTCGGCCAGCTTGACGGCATCGGTGATGCTGTCATCAGGCTCGTAGGGGTTGATGATGGAGAGCACGATGAAGGTACTGAACATGTTCAGTATCAGGGCCGCCACCACATAACGCGGTTCAATCATCTGCATGTAGGAGCCGACGATGGACATGGAGACGGTGGACATGGCGGTGGCCGACAAGTTGTACATCTGCTTCTCATTGATATGAGGCAGTATCTTCTTGATGGCGATGAAGTTTTCGGATTGACCGACGATCATCGAGCTGACCGCGTTGAAGGACTCCAGCTTACCCATGCCGTTGATTTTGGCCAGCACGGTACCGATGCCACGAATGATCAGCGGCAGCAGGCGGATGTACTGCAGGATACCGATCAGCACCGAGATGAAGACAATCGGCATCAAGACCTTCAAGAAGAAGTTGAAGGATTGATCGTTGAGCAAGCCGCCAAATACGAAGTTGGTCCCTTCGCCGGCGAACTCCAGCAACTTATTGAACGCACCGGCGAAGCCGCCGATCACCGTCAAGCCCACTTCCGAGTTCAGCATGAACCAGGCCAGGGCCAGCTCCACCACCAACAACTGCACGATGAAGCGCATCTTGATCTTGCGCCACCCCTTGAGGTTCACCAGCAGGGCTAACGCCAATACTGTTACAAGACCAATCACAAAATGTAGATATGCCATTTCCGTAGACCTGTTTTAATTAATTGGGAGGACGGCTCATAGTAATTAGCAGCCAAATTTAAAATTGGCCTACCATCACATTGTTTATCGTTAAATAAATCTATTTAGCCAGAAAAACGTTTTATTTCTCATCTTGGCGTCATGCACCAAAATAATCATCACCGTGATTCCAACGCAGCATTCTGGGGCATACAATCATCCAGAGTTCCATGCTAATCCGTTGTTATTGCAGTAAAACGTTTTTCTTGTCTCCGATTTTCGACGGCGGGCATTGTACCACAACAAAATAAAAACGATTGCATCTGAGTGTTAAAGTTATATATCCATAACTAGCAAACGATTGCCTGTTGCCGTGATATAACAAATCCACTCAAAATTAGTCACTAACGGCCTCCATTTAATAAATTGAGGCCAATAGTTACTGACACTGCGCGGCTGCAAAAGAAAAAGGCTGCCAAAATGGCAGCCTTGTCGATGATGGGTCGCTCGTGACTGGGCGCCTCTTAGTGTTCCCGAGTCTTGTGGAACTTCACATCCGGGTGACGTTCCATGGTCAGATTCAAGTTGACCATGGTCGGTGCTATGTAGGTGAGGTTGTCACCACCATCGAGCGCCAGGTTGATAGCACACTTGCGCTCGAATTCATCGAGCTTCTTGCCATCTTTGCACTCGACCCAACGCGCCGTGCTGACGTTGATGGGTTCGTAGAGTGCCTCGACACCGTATTCACTCTTCAACCGAGAGACCACCACGTCAAACTGCAGCACCCCGACCGCACCAACGATGAGATCGTTGTTCTCGATGGGACGGAACACCTGGACGGCGCCCTCTTCGGAGAGCTGCACCAGCCCCTTGAGCAGTTGCTTCTGCTTGAGCGGATCGCGCAGACGGATACGGCGGAACAGTTCCGGCGCAAAGTTCGGGATGCCGGTGAAGCGCATGTCTTCACCCTGGGTGAAGGTATCGCCGATCTGGATGGTGCCGTGGTTGTGCAGACCGATGATATCGCCCGGGTAGGCCTCTTCGGCCTGCTCGCGATCCCCGGCCATGAAGGTAACGGCATCGGAGATGTTCACATCCTTGCCGAGGCGCACATGGCGCATCTTCATCCCCTTTTCGTACTTGCCGGAGACCACGCGCATGAAGGCGATACGGTCACGGTGCTTGGGATCCATGTTTGCCTGGATCTTGAAGACGAAGCCGGAGAACTTCTCCTCGTTCGCCTCAACGGTACGCTTGTCAGTCGCCCGCGGCATGGGCGCAGGAGCCCACTCGGTGAGACCATCGAGCATCTGATCCACACCGAAGTTACCCAGCGCAGTACCGAAGAAGACCGGGGTCATCTCACCGTTGCGGAACGCCTCCAGATCAAACTGATGGGAAGCCCCCTGCACCAGCTCCAGCTCTTCGCGCAACTGGCCGATCAGATCCTCGCCGACCGCCTTGTCCAGCGCCGGGTTATCCAGCCCCTTGATGACGCGCTTCTCCTGAATGGTGTGGCCCTGACCCGACTGGTAGAGGTAGATCTCGTCCTTGTAGAGGTGATAGACCCCCTTGAACTGCTTGCCACAGCCGATGGGCCAGGTGATGGGCGCGCAGAGGATCTTCAGCTCGTTCTCCACCTTGTCCAGCACTTCCATGGGATCGCGCACTTCGCGGTCCAACTTGTTCATGAAGGTGAGGATAGGCGTGTCACGCAGACGGGTAACTTCCATCAGCTTGCGGGTTCTGTCTTCAACCCCCTTGGCGGCATCGATGACCATCAGACAGCAGTCCACCGCCGTCAGGGTACGATAGGTATCTTCCGAGAAGTCTTCGTGACCCGGGGTATCCAGCAGGTTGACCAGGCAGTCATTGTAAGGGAACTGCATGACGGAGGTGGTGACCGAGATGCCCCGCTCCTTCTCCATCTCCATCCAGTCGGACTTGGCATGTTGACCCGAGCCGCGCCCCTTGACGGTACCGGCGCGTTGGATCGCGTTTCCGAACAGCAACACCTTCTCGGTGATGGTGGTCTTACCCGCATCGGGGTGGGAAATGATGGCGAAGGTGCGGCGCTTGCCGACCTCGTTCAGAAACTCAGACATGGAGACGTCCCGTAAACTGACAATGACGAATTTGGGCGCGGATTATAAACCAAGGGCAGTTTTTGCCCAAACATAATGGTGAGATAAACAGAGCAATCCGGATCAGATATGGCAGGATGTGTTCCCATTGAACCAACCGTTGGCGGCAGGGATGCCGCCATCGAGCCCCCATGGAAGGGTTTACGGCGTGTTGGTGAAAGGGAACCTTCCTGCCATTATTTAACTGAACAGCATTGGCGATAAACAGAAGGCCATTCGGCCCGAGTCGCACCCAGTGCCGTTAGTGTGTCGCCAAATAGTGATCAACTTGCTGCAAAATGAGCGACGGCGCCACATTCAGACAGGCAAAATCCAGACCCGATGGACACTCATTTTGTCCGCAAAATTGGCACTCGGTAAGCCGGGGGACATTGAGTTCGGCTCCCAGGACGCTCGGAGGCATGGAGCCGGAAATCATCAAGGAGGGACAGCCAACCAGCCGCGCCAACCATTGGGTCGAGGTGGCGACCGTTACCAGCAGATCCGTCACCTTGAGTCGGCCAAGCGTGGTCGCCATCGGCAACGAACCATCAAACTGACTCCAGACCCGATATCCGGCCTGTTCCAGCAGGTGAGTCAACTGCTGCACATGAGGATATTGTTTGTTTCTGGCGCTGCCGGTTGCCGATAACGCGATGATCGGTTTTCCTTGGGCGGCCGCTCTAAATTCGGAGTCAGGGGGGACGGGCAGCGAAAAATCCAATTCGCCAGCCAGACCACAGCAATGGTTTAGATAGAAGTGCGGGTAGCTGACGCTATTTTCCGGCAGCAACCACCAGGGCGTCGACCACGCCGTCATGTTGACGTAGCTGCTGGCCAGGAAGTTGGTGCCCATGAAATAGTCTTGGGTCAGCTGGTTGGAGGTCAGCCGCTGGGTAAACTCGGCGATGGGAACGTTGATATAGTTGCCCTCGACGGCCATACCAACATCCTTGAGCAGACGGGCCAGGAAACAGGGCATGAACCAGGTATCCAGATTGATCACCCGATCATAGCCCTGCGCCAGGACGACCTCACCGATCCCGACAAAGCTCTGCACCGCTGGGATTAGCTCGCCAGGCCACTGCTCTTGAGAGACCCCCAGCACAGCATGCACCTCCGGCATCATCTGCATCAGCTCGACGCCAGCCCCGAAGGTCAGCACATCCACCTCGGCATCCGGCGTCTGCTGCTGGATGAGTTTGACGGCTGGCAGCAGGATCGACGCCACATCGCCAAGCCCCATGAATCGCATAACCAGGATCTTCATAGCCCCGGGAGACTCCCTTGTTGCATCAACTCACCGATGAATCAGATCACCTCGGCCAGGTTACCCTTCTCTTCGAGCCATTCCCGACGATCGGAGGCCCGCTTCTTGGCCAGCAGCATATCCATGATCTGCATCGTATCGTCCCCCTCGTCCAGAGTCAGCTGCACCAGACGGCGGGTATTGGGATCCATGGTGGTTTCCCGCAGCTGTTTCGGGTTCATCTCACCGAGACCTTTGAAGCGAGTCACCTGGATGGCCCCCCGTTTCTTCTCGGCCTTGATGCGTTCGAGCACCCCCTCCTTCTCGCTCTCGTCGAGGGCATAGTAGACCTCTTTGCCCAGATCGATACGGTACAGAGGCGGCATTGCCACATAGACATGACCGCGCATCACCAGTGGACGGAAGTGTTTAACGAACAGGGCACAAAGC
>JAYRLO010000121.1:0-8271 GCA_041905215.1 Aeromonadaceae bacterium | reverse complement strand
CTGAACGCCGATGGCAGCATTAATCTGGATCTGGATGGTCGCATCGAGCTGGATCTGCGTCAGGACAGCAAGGAGACCGCCGAACACCTGATGCTGGTCGATCTGGCCCGCAACGACATCGCCCGCATCAGCGAGCCCGGCACCCGCTATGTGCGGGATCTGCTCAAAGTCGATCGCTACAGCCATGTCATGCATCTGGTCTCCAAGGTGGTCGGCACCCTGCGCCACGATCTGGATGCGCTGCATGCCTATCAGGCCTGCATGAACATGGGCACCCTGACCGGGGCGCCGAAGATCCGCGCCTCCGAGCTCATCCGGGAGGTCGAAGGCGAACGTCGCGGCAGCTACGGCGGCGCCGTCGGTTATCTCTCCGGCAACGGTGACATGGATACCTGCATCGTCATCCGCTCCGCCTTCGTCAAACATGGCATTGCCCACGTCCAGGCCGGTGCCGGTGTGGTCTATGACTCCCGTCCCCAGGCCGAAGCCGACGAGACTCGCGGCAAGGCCGCCGCTGTCCTCAACGCCATCGCCCTGGCCCACGGCAAGACCCTCGCGGAGGTGACCCATGGCTAAGACCATCTTCCTGCTCGATAACTTCGACTCCTTCACCTACAACCTGGTGGATCAGTTCCGCTCACTGGGCTGCGATGTGCGCATCTACCGCAACAGCCTGCCGGCCGCACAGATCCATGCCCAGATCGCCGCCTGCCCCAACGACCCGGTGCTGGTGCTCTCCCCCGGCCCCGGTGCGCCGCACGAAGCCGGCTGCATGATTGAGCTCATCGGCCTGTGCCGCGGCCAGGTACCGATCCTCGGCATCTGCTTAGGCCATCAAGCCATCTGCGAATACTATGGCGGCACCGTCGGCTCGGCTGGCGAAATCATCCACGGCAAGAGTTCGCTCATCGATCACAGCGGCAAGGATATGTTCAGTGGCTTCGCCAATCCGTTGCCGGTGGCCCGCTACCACTCGCTGGTTGCCACCTATGTGCCGGACGAGCTGGAAGTCGTGGCCCACTACAAGGAGATGCCGATGGCCGTGCTGCACCGCGCCGATCGGGTGCTGGGCTTCCAATTCCATCCGGAATCCATCATGACCACCGAAGGGGCGCGTCTGCTGACCCAGAGCCTGGCCTTCATCACCACGCCGGAGGCCACCCATGCATGAGTCACTGGAAAAACTCTATCGCGGTGAGGATCTCAGTCGCGAGGCCAGCCAGGCGCTGTTCGAGGTGCTACTGCGCGGCGAGATGGATCCCATCGTGCTCTCGTCATTGCTGACGGCGCTGAAGATCAAGGGCGAGTCCCCGAGCGAAATCGCCGGCGCTGCCAGCGCCCTGATTGCCGCTGCAAAACCCTTCCCGCGGCCGGATTACAACTTCTGCGATATCGTCGGCACCGGTGGCGATGGTCTGCACACCATCAATGTCTCCACCCTGTCGGCACTGGTCGGGGCCGAGTGCGGCATCAAGGTGGCCAAGCACGGCAATCGCAGCGTCTCCTCCAAGACCGGTTCGTCCGATCTGCTGGATAAACTGGGCGTCCGTCTGGATATGAGCCCGGCCACGGCCCGCCGCTGTCTGGATGAGGAGAACGTCTGCTTCCTGTTCGCCCCCCACTATCACAGCGCCATGCGCCATGCCATGCCGGTGCGCGCCGCCCTGAAGACCCGCACCATCTTCAATGTGCTGGGGCCGCTCATCAATCCGGCTCGCCCCACCTATCAGCTGATGGGTGTCTATAACCCGACACTGGTGGCTCCGATTGCGGAAACCCTGCGGCAGTTGGGGCTGGATCGCGGTATGGTGGTCCATGGCTCCGGCCTCGACGAGATAGCGATCCACGGTGCGACCCAGGTCGCCGAGATCCGCGATGGCGCCATCCACGCCTACACCCTGACTCCGGCCGATTTTGGCTTGCAAGAGTTCCCGCTGGCCGCCATTCGTGGTGGTGAGCCGGAAGAGAATCGCGCCATCAGTGAAGCCATCCTGGCCGGTCGCGGCAGTGATGCGCAAAACAGCGCCATCGCCATCAACCTGGCCCCCCTGCTGGTGATGGGAGGCATAAGCCCAACGCTCAAGCAGGGTGCCGAACTGGTACTGGCTACCCTGCGCAGTGGCAAAACCCTGGAGCGGGTTGGCCGTCTGGCCGCCTTGAGCCACTCTGAGGAGCTACAAACAGCATGATCAACCTGGAATCCATCAACCAGACGGTGCTCGGCAAGATCATCGCCGACAAGCAGCTGTGGGTTGACGCCCGCAAGAGCGCCCAACCGCTGGCCAGTTTTATCGACACCCTGACGCCCAGTGATCGGGACTTTACCGCCGCACTCGCCACAGAGCGCACCGGCTTCATTCTCGAATGCAAGAAAGCCTCCCCCTCCAAGGGGCTGATCCGGAACGACTTCGATCCGGCCGCCATCGCCCGTGTCTATGACCGTTACGCCGCCGCCATCTCGGTGCTGACCGACGAGAAGTACTTTCAGGGCAGTTTCGATTTTCTGCCGCTGGTACGGGCCCAGGTATCGGTCCCCGTGTTGTGCAAAGATTTTGTCATCGATCCCTACCAGATCTATCTGGCCCGTCACTACCAGGCCGATGCCGTGTTGCTGATGCTCTCGGTGCTGACCGACCGCGCCTATCGCGAGCTGGCCGCTGTCGCCAGCAGTCTGCAGATGGGGATCCTGACGGAGGTCAGCAACGAGGAGGAGCTGGAGCGGGCCATCGCCCTGGGCGCCAAGGTGGTGGGCATCAACAACCGCAACCTGCGCGATCTCACCATCGACCTGAACCGCACCAAGCATCTGGCCCCCCGTTTGCCCGCCGATCGCATCGTGATCTGCGAATCCGGGATTTATAGCCATGCCCAGGTCAAGGATCTCAGCGCCTTTGCCAACGGCTTTTTGGTCGGCTCGTCACTGATGGCTCAAGACGATGTGGACTTGGCCTGCCGCCAGCTGATCCTGGGGCAAAACAAGGTCTGTGGCCTCACCACACCCGAAGGCGCCCAAGCCGCCTACCAGGTTGGCGCGGTGCACGGCGGCCTGATCTTCGTCGGCAAGAGCCCGCGTTGCCTCGATATTCCGCAGGCCAAGACGGTGATGGCCGCCGCGCCGCTGCGCTATGTCGGGGTGTTCCAGAATGCCGATCTCGATACCGTGTTGCAGACCGTTCGCCAACTGGGGTTGGCTGCCGTGCAGTTGCACGGTCAGGAGGACGCCGCTTACATCGCGTCCCTGCGCTCGGCGCTGCCGGAAGGCTGCCAGATCTGGAAGGCTGTCGCCATCGGCGATCAGCTGCCGCGCCACGCGCTGCAAGAGCTGGCCACCCAGGTGGATCGCATCCTGCTGGATACCCAGGTGGGCCAGCAGAGCGGTGGCACCGGTCAGAGCTTCGATTGGTCGCTGTTGGACGAACTGGACAAGACCCAGCTGATGCTGGCTGGCGGCATCAACCCGGACAACGCCCAGAGAGCCAGCCAGGTAGGCTGCCTCGGGCTGGATTTGAATTCAGGCGTGGAGTCGGCCCCCGGCATCAAGGATGCCGACAAGCTCCAGCGCGCCTTCACGGCGCTACGCGCTTACTGAGCCATCGACCGGTCACGGCATGGCTTGAGGCTTAAGCCTCTTACTTTAAGGACAATTGTGTATGACTCTGCTCAACCCCTTCTTCGGTGAATTTGGCGGCATGTATGTGCCGCAGATCCTGGTCCCGGCGCTGTTGCAGCTGGAAAAGGCCTTCCTCGATGCCCAGGCCGATCCGGCGTTTCATGAAGAGTTTCGCTCCCTGCTGACCGAGTATGCCGGGCGGCCGACGCCGCTGACCCTCTGTCGCAACCTGACCAAGGGCACCAAGACCAAGCTCTACCTCAAGCGTGAAGACCTGCTGCACGGCGGCGCTCACAAGACCAACCAGGTACTGGGGCAAGCCCTGCTGGCCAAGCGCATGGGCAAGACCCGCATCATCGCCGAAACCGGCGCCGGTCAACACGGGGTTGCTACCGCTCTGGCCTGTGCCCTGCTCGATCTGCCGTGCCGAGTCTATATGGGCGCCGTGGATATGGAGCGTCAGAAGCCGAACGTCTTTCGCATGCGCCTGATGGGTGCCGAGGTGGTGCCGGTTACCGCCGGCTCCTCCACCCTCAAGGATGCCTGTAACGAGGCGCTGCGCGACTGGACCGCCAACTACGAAGACACCCACTACATGCTGGGTACGGCGGCGGGCCCCCACCCCTTCCCGACCATAGTGCGCGAGTTCCAGCGCATGATCGGCGAAGAGGCCAAAGTGCAGCTGCAACAGGTCGAACACCGTCTGCCCGATGCGGTCATCGCCTGTGTCGGCGGCGGCTCCAATGCCATTGGCATGTTTGCCGACTTCATCGAGGATGCCAGCGTGCGCCTGATCGGCGTCGAGCCCGGTGGCCACGGCATCGAGAGTGGCGAGCATGGCGCGCCGCTGGGTCATGGCACCAAGGGGGTCTTCTTTGGCATGCACTCCTACCTGATGCAGGACAAGCATGGCCAGATTGAGGAGTCCTACTCCATCTCGGCGGGGCTGGACTTCCCCTCCGTCGGCCCGCAACACGCCCATCTGGCCGCCATCGGACGAGCCGAATATGTCTCCATCACCGATCAGGAGGCGCTGGACGCCTTCCAGGAGCTGGCCCGTCACGAGGGGATCATTCCAGCCCTGGAGTCCTCCCACGCCCTGGCTCATGGTCTGAAAATGGCCCGTGAAAATCCGGAGCTGGAGCAAGTACTCATCGTCAACCTCTCCGGTCGTGGCGATAAGGACATCTTCACCGTCGCCGATATTCTGCACAAGCAAGGAGCCTTCTAATGAGTCGTTACGCTGAACTGTTTGCCAATCTGGCCGCGAAAAAAGAGGGGGCCTTCGTGCCGTTCGTGACGCTGGGCGATCCCACTCCCGAGCTGTCGCTGCAGATCATCGACGCTCTGGTGGCCGGTGGCGCCGATGCCCTGGAGCTGGGGATCCCCTTCTCCGATCCGGTGGCCGATGGCCCGACGATTCAGGATGCCACCACGCGCGCCCTGACTGCCGGTACCACACCCGATACCTGTTTCGAAATCCTCGAGCAGGTACGCGCCAAGTACCCCAGCCTGCCGATTGGCCTGCTGTTGTATGCCAACCTGGTCTATGCCAAGGGGATCGATGGCTTCTATCAGCGCGCCGTTGCCGCTGGCGTTGACTCCGTGCTGGTCGCCGATGTGCCGGTTGAGATGTCCACCCCCTACAAGGCGGCCGCCGATAAGGCTGGCATTGCGTCCATCTTTATCGCGCCGCCCAACGGCGATGAGGCCACGCTGCAGAAGGTGGCCGAATTAGGCTCTGGCTACACCTATCTGCTCAGTCGCGCCGGCGTGACCGGCACCGAGACCCGAGCCGGTAAACCGGTGGGCCATCTCATCGAGACGCTCAAATCGTTTAATGCCGCCCCCGCGCTGCTGGGTTTTGGCATCAGCGAACCGGCTCAGGTGAAGGAGGCGATTGCCTCGGGTGCTGCAGGCGCCATCTCCGGCTCGGCAGTGGTCAAGATCATCGAGAAGAATCTGGCCGCCCCCGCCACCATGCTGGCCGAGCTCGAGCAGTTTGTGCGGCAGATGAAGGCAGCCACCGCCTACTGAAACTGAACAGCCCCCGAGTCCTTCTGTCACGGCCCGTTATGCCACATAACGGGCTTTTTTCTTTTTTTCCCCGCCCAGTATCGCTAGACTGGGGCCTCGCTTTTGCTGAGGTTCAGCCATGAAACAGTTTTTCGACTTTATCCCCCTGCTGGTGTTCTTCGCGGTCTACAAGTTCTATGACATCTACACCGCCACCGCCGCCTTGATGGTGGTGACCGTGCTGCAGATCGCCATCACCTGGTTCACCCTGCGCAAGCTGGAGAAGATGCACCTTATCACCCTCGCCATGGTGCTGGTGTTCGGCGGCTTCACCCTCTTCTTCCACGATGATGCATTCATCAAGTGGAAGGTGACCGTCATCAATCTGCTCTTCTCCGCCGCCTTGCTGGTGAGCCAGTTTGTGCTGAAAAAGCCGCTCATCAAACAGATGCTGGGCAAGGAGATGCAACTGCCGGATGCCATCTGGAGTCGCGTCAACCTGGCGTGGGCCGGCTTCTTTGCCGTGGCTGCCGCCACCAATACCTATATCGCCTTCCACCTGCCGCAAGAGGTGTGGGTCAACTTCAAGGTGTTCGGTCTGCTGGGCATGACGCTGCTGTTTACCGTGGCCACCGTGTTCTACCTCTATCGGCATCTGCCTGCCGAGCAGGAAAAATAACCAAAACCAGAGGCGCCTTGAGCGCCTCTGCTGTCTTCATCCCTGACCGAACAAGCCAAGGAGTGCTTATGTGGTATTTGATCTATTCCGAAGATGTGAGCAACAGCCTGCCGCTGCGCAAGGAAGCCCGCCCCGCCCATCTGGCCCGACTGCAGGCTCTCAACGATGCCGGGCGTCTGCTGCTGGCGGGCCCGAACCCCGCCATCGATGCCGACGATCCGGGCGAAGCCGGCTTTAGCGGCAGCACCGTCATCGCCGAGTTTGCCAGCCTGGCCGAGGCGCAAGCCTGGGCCGATGCCGACCCGTATGTTGCCGCCGGGGTTTATGCCAAGGTCACCGTCAAGCCGCTGAAAGTCACCGTCAAACCGGAGCAGGCCTTCTTCTGATGCTGCCATGGCCGCACCGGAGCCTCCGGTGCGGCTCTCCCGCTACCGCATCCCTACTCCATGCTCCCGGCACCTACTCCTAGCTCCCTGCAACACCCGCCGCACTAAATACCCGCTTCTAATTATGCTGCGGCGACAAGGTAGCACACGCTGACACGCCGTAACCCCATCCATGGGGGCTCCGCCGCGCCATCCCTGGCGCGGAGGGTCAGCTTAGCGCTACTTTGCCGCTTTGATGACGGTTCTGCTAGCCGGAAACGCTATTTATCTGTGCAGCAAACTGGCGCACCAAAAGTGTTCATTTATTTCCGCAAACCTCGAAAACAACCATCTTTTGCACTACCTTGGCAGCGATAAGCCAGATATATATATGGCAGATGTTTTGCATATTAGAATGCATGTCGGATCATGATCCCGACCCAGCCATCAGGAGTGAGAAATGAAAGTCTCTGTCATCGGCGCCGGTGCCGTCGGCGTCTCTGTCTGTCAATACCTACTGCTCAACGGTGCCTGTGACAATCTGGTCCTGGTCGATTTAAACGATGAGAAGGCCAAGGGGGAGATCCTCGATTTCGGCCATACCACCTCCCTCACCTTCAGCCGCAACGTCAAGCTGACCCATGGCAGCTACGCCGATTGTGTGGGCAGTCGCCTGGTCATCATCACCGCCGGGGCGCAGATCAAGCAGGGGCAGACCCGCGATGAGCTGGCGCTGATCAATGCCCGCATCACGGTCGAAATTGCTCGTGAACTGGAGAAAGTCGCCCCCGACGCCATCTTGCTGTTTGCCACCAATCCGGTGGATCTGGTCGCCCGCTTTGTCATCCGCAACACCAGCTACCCGGCCGAGCGGGTGATCAGCGCCGGATGCGTGCTCGACTCCGCCCGTTTCATGAAGATCGTTGCCGACAAGGTGGGGCTGGATCCGAAGAATGTCATGGGTTATGTGCTGGGTGAGCACGGCAAGACCAGCTTCATCCCCTGGAGTATCACCAACATCGGCGGTCTGCCGATGGATGCCTGGTGCGACATGGTGGGGCGCCCGCGCATCGATCCCGGCAAGCTGCTGGAAGAGGTAAAGCAGGCCGGTTTCGAGATCTTCCAACGCAAACAGAATACCAACCATGGCATCGCCGCCAGTCTGTACCGGATCGTACAGGCCATCTTGTTCAATGAAGGATCGATCCTGCCGGTGGGTGTCTTGCTGGACGGCCAATATGGCATCGAGGATTGCGTGTTGAGTGTGCCAACTCTGGTGACCAGTCGCGGCGTCGAACAGATACTCGAATACCCGCTGACGCCGGATGAACTGGTGCAATTGCAACAATCGGCCGCCTACCTGCAGCAACTGGCAACCCAGGTGAGCCAAGCCAGTGACCTGAGATAACGGCAGAAAGCGAGGCGAGAACGCCAGAAAACAACAAAGCCAGAGCAGGACTCTGGCTTCAACCGCGTGATATCCCTAATCGCCCAACGGCGCCGGTTACCAGCTCCGGGCCACAAACGAGGGGTTGAGGATCTCCGTCTTGCTGTAACGCAGCGGCGTTCCCTCAAGGGTCTCGACTCGCCCTCCCGCCCCT
>JAYRLO010000368.1:0-1504 GCA_041905215.1 Aeromonadaceae bacterium | reverse complement strand
AAGCCATCTTCACCACGATAGGCCAGACAACACGCAACTCCCCGAATGCAATAGAAACGACATCTAGAAACAAGCCACGTCAACGCAGCCCAAAGCACCTAAAACTTGGTTCACCCTACCCGCCGCTGTGAGTGACTATCGGCAGGGCCTGTCGTATAGCCTGTCAAATGACTTGGCGCGATAGCGGAAAGAGGCGATCGTAGGCCAGGTTGTAGAAGAAGGCATAGAACACAAAAAAAAGCGTGAAGCCAATATCCAGCCACAGTGCCTGCCATAACGAGACACCGAGCCACAAGGCGGTCAGCGGCAGGGCCACCAGCAACAAGCCCAGCTCGAAGAACAGGGCGTGCAGCACCCGCTCGAACAGACGTTTCTCCAACCGTCCCAGTTTCCGCACCATCCAGTGATCCACCAGCAGGTTATAGAGGTAATTCCAGCCCGTGGCCAGCAGCGAAAGGAGTATGGCCAGAGGCCCAAGATGGTCAGCCGGTTGACCGGAAAGCAGGCTGAACAGCGGGATCGAGAGCATCAGCCCCAGCACCTCAAAACCCAGGGTATGACGCAGGCGGTCGGCACCGGTACGCATCTTCATTTTCTTTGGCTCCTCTTATCTCGATTGGCTTGAATGATTGCAATCTATCCGCTTATCTTGATAGAACAAAGTTAGAACCTATCAGGAATTAAGATAGATGAGCCTTTCATTGGAGAGCCTGCAACTGCTGGTTGCGGCGGCGGATAACGGCTCCTTCTCGGCGGCGGCACGCCGGCTCGGCAAGGCACAATCAGCGGTCAGCACGGCGATTGCCAATCTGGAGATCGACTTGGGGCTGACCCTGTTTGATCGCAGTGGCCGTCTGCCACGCCTGACAGCACCCGGTGAGCGCATGGTCGCCGAGGCGCGCGCCCTGCTGGCGCAACAGGGACAACTGCAGGCGGTGGCGGCTGAACTGGCGGCGGGCATAGAGGCGCGACTGACCCTGGCCATCGATGATGAGTCGCTGCTGCCCTGGCTGACACCTGTGCTCGAGCAACTGGCTGCCACCTATCCCCTGCTGGAGCTCGAGCTACTCTTCCCCATGATGGAAGATCTCAACGACATGCTGCTGGCAGGGCGCGCCCAACTGGGCATCGGCTATCAGGGGTTGACCACCCCCGCCGCCCTGACCCGATTTAGCCTCGGGCAGATGGCCATGCCGCTGGTGGTCGCGCCTAGCCATCCGTTGGCACAGATGGCAGCACCGGGCCTTGAGGATCTGCGGCAACACCGTCAGTTGCTGGTCACCGGGCGCAAACCCGGCAAAGAGCGGGAACGCTTCCGACTCTCCACCGCCATCTGGTGGGCCGAAGGGGATCTGAGTGTGCTGGAGTTGGTCAAACGCGGCCTGGGCTGGGCCTCAGTGCCCGCCTTTTTACTCACCGAAGCCCTGGCCCATGGCGATGTGCTTTGCCTGCCGGATGAGGCGCTCCCTCCCATACCCGATCTCTCCATCGAACTGCTCTGGCA
>JAYRLO010000120.1:3127-8485 GCA_041905215.1 Aeromonadaceae bacterium | reverse complement strand
CATGGATAAGAACCTGTATGATCTGCCGCCGGAAGAAGAGGCTCTGATCCCGACTGTTTCTGGTTCTCTGGAAGAAGCGCTGAAGTCTCTGGATGCCGATCGCGAGTTCCTGACTCGTGGTGGCGTATTCACCGACGACTTCATCAACTCCTACCTGGAACTGAAGCAAGTGGACGTGGATCGCGTTCGCATGACTCCGCACCCAGTCGAGTACGAACTGTACTACTCTGTCTAAGTCACAGAGTGTTGAAAAACCCGCCTCTCGGCGGGTTTTTTTTTATCGGTTCGATAATATGGATTCAATTGCACAATTTCGTTGAGGAGATCCCTGATGCGCCCCTTTTGGTTATGCCTGTTTCTATTCACAAGCTCGCTCTATGCCGCACAAACAGTCCACCGCTGGGTCGATGAGCAGGGCAATGTCCATTTCTCCGATCAACCCTCCGAGCAGCATGACTCCGAAGAGATCAAAGTGACTCCGCCAACGCCAAGCAGCACTCCGGTAACGCAAGCGACAGCCGCCGTATCGGATGACACGGCCAAGGCCAATGACGAACGCCCTACGGGCCCACTCCTCACCATAGAGTCACCAACCAACGGCGAAATCGTCCGCGAAAACAGTGGGCTGGTCATCATCAAGGCCAACCTGAAGCCGATTCCTCTGGATCCATTCAAGATGAACGTCATTCTGGATGGCGAGCTCAAGGGGGCGGCCGAAAACACCCTCGACGTGAAGATGGAAAATGTCGATCGCGGCATGCATCAGTTGGAACTACAGATAATTGATCAAAACGGCAAGCTCCTTGCATCATCGATCAAGACCACATTCTATCTATTCCGGGTTTCGGTGCTGAGCTCACCGCAAAACCAGGCCAAACCGAAGGTGAACGGCGCCGCGGGTTAACCGCCGGTTCATCAAGTGCACCGGAACGGGTAGAGTGTTGCACTATATATGTGCAAAGCACTAAATTGGGGAGCCGCGCGTGAATACCCGTTCCGATTTACCAAGCACCTTACTCGACAACCTGTTGACCGCAGTGATTCTGGTCGATGGCGATTTTGTTGTGCACTATGTCAATCCGGCCGCAGAACAGCTGCTCGGAGTCAGTGCTCGCCGTCTGCTGCAGAATCGCTTCGATCTGGTCGTTGAATATATCTCGCTCGATCTCGAACGGTTACGTACAGCCCAGCGCCAAGGCCAAGGCTTCAGCGATGGCGAGGTCACACTGGTCATTGATGGAGATCCCAAGCTCGTCGACCTCAGCGTCATCACCATCAGTGAGCCGCCAAATCATCGAATCCTGATGGAGCTGCGCAAGATCGATCAGCAGAAGCGCATCAGTCAGGAACTACAGCAACACGCTCAACAACTGGCCGCGCGGGATCTGGTGCGTGGACTGGCTCACGAGATCAAGAATCCGCTGGGCGGATTGCGCGGCGCCGCACAGTTGCTGGAAAAGGCCCTGCCCGATGCCGCTCTCAAGGAATACACCGGCATCATCATCGCCCAAGCGGATCGGCTACGAAATCTGGTCGACCGCCTGCTGGGTCCACAACGCCCTGGGCGCCACCAGGTTCACAACGTTCACTCGGTGCTGGAACAGGTGCGTCGCCTGGTCGAGATGGAGCTGCCGCCCGGTATTCGTATTGAGCGGGACTATGACCCCAGCATTCCCGACTTCGAGATGGAGCCGGACCAGCTACAACAGGCCTTCCTCAACATAGTCCGCAACGCCGTCGAGGCCATGGGCTGCGAAGGCACTATCCGCCTGAAGACCCGGACCGTGTTTCAAATCACCATCCACGGCCAGCGTTACCGTCTGGCGGCCGAGATCAAGATCATCGATAACGGTCCAGGCATTCCAGAGCAGATCCGCGACACGCTGTTTTATCCGATGGTCACCGGCAAAGATGGCGGCACCGGGCTCGGTCTCTCCATTGCCCAGAATCTGATCGATCAACACAAGGGACGCATCGAATGCGTCAGCTGGCCGGGTCATACCGAATTCAGTATCTATCTACCGTTACGCAAATAAGGGGTACACATGGCTGCCAAAGTCTGGATTGTCGATGACGACAGCTCGATTCGTTGGGTGCTGGAACGCGCCCTGACATCCGAGGGGTTCGGATGCCGTACCTTTGAGGATGGCGAGAGTTTGCTCGCCTCATTGAACAGCGATTTTCCAGAGGTCATTCTCTCCGATATCCGCATGCCGGGTATCGATGGTCTCTCGTTGCTGCAACTGATCCAGGAAAAACAACCGGAAGTGCCGGTCATCATCATGACGGCACACTCCGATCTGGACAGCGCGGTCAATGCCTATCAAAGCGGCGCCTTCGAATACCTGCCAAAACCCTTCGATGTCGATGAAGCCATCGCCCTGGTGCGGCGAGCCGAGAGCCACCTGCGTGAACAGCGCAACAAGCGGAGTAGCAAGCAACAGACCATCGCCAACAGCCCGGAGATCATCGGTGAAGCACCGGCGATGCAGGAGGTGTTCCGCGCCATCGGTCGGCTCTCTCGCTCATCAATCTCCGTACTGATCAACGGCCAATCAGGAACCGGTAAGGAACTGGTCGCCCATGCCCTGCACCGCCACAGCCCTCGCGCCGCCAAGCCCTTCATCGCGCTCAATATGGCAGCCATCCCGAAGGAGTTGATCGAGTCAGAGCTGTTCGGCCATGAGACAGGCGCCTTCACCGGTGCCAACAACGTGCGTCAGGGGCGGTTTGAACAGGCCAATGGCGGCACCCTCTTCCTCGATGAAATCGGCGATATGCCACTAGATGTCCAGACCCGCTTGCTGCGGGTGCTGGCTGATGGTCAGTTCTACCGTGTCGGTGGCCACCAACCGGTACAGGTGGATGTACGCATCATTGCCGCCACTCACCAGGATCTGGAGAAGCGCGTCGCCGATGGAGACTTCCGCGAGGATCTGTTCCACCGCCTGAACGTCATCCGGGTACATATTCCGGCTCTGCGCGAACGCCGTGAGGATATTCCGCGTCTAGCACACCACTTCCTGGCCAGCGCGGCCAAGGAGCTGAACGTCGAAGCCAAGCAACTGCACCCCGATACCGAGGCCTACATCAGCCGTCTGCCCTGGCCGGGGAACGTGCGCCAACTGGAGAACGTCTGCCGCTGGCTGACCGTCATGGCTTCCGGTCAGGAGATCCTGGTCTCCGATCTGCCGCCGGAGCTGCTCCATCCCAGTGAAGAGCGTCCAGTGACCCGCGAACAGATCTCGCAACGCTGGCAGGATCAGCTGCAGCAGTGGGTGGCCCAGAAGCTGGCACGTGGTGAGGTGGATATTCTCGGCGAAGCCATGCCCGAGTTTGAACGCATCATGCTGGATACCGCCCTGCAGCACACCCATGGCCATAAGCAGGAGGCCGCCCGCC
Organism: Aeromonadaceae bacterium; assembly: GCA_041905215.1. GTDB lineage: Bacteria > Pseudomonadota > Gammaproteobacteria > Enterobacterales > Aeromonadaceae > Pseudaeromonas. The sequence goes on along the minus strand of JAYRLO010000120.1, from coordinate 5,083 downwards.
TGCTGGGCTGGGGCCGCAACACTCTCACTAGAAAGTTAAAAGAGTTAGACATGTAACCGGATTGGGGAGCTCAGGCTCCCCATTTCATTCCTGCCGTCAGAAAAACGCTTGCTCTCACTTCTGCCGATTCCCATCCGGGATTTGACTGTGCATCCAGCCACAGGGCGCTAAAATGAAGACTCCTGCATCTTTACTTGGCGGATCTCCCATGATTGATAGAAGCCTTCCCCTCACCGACCTGCACCGCCACCTCGACGGTAATATTCGCGCTCAAACCATTCTGGAGCTTGGTCAACAGCATGGCATCGCCTTGCCCGCCACCACGCTGGAACGGCTGCGCCCACATGTGCAGATCGTCGAGACAGAACCGAGCCTGCTTGCCTTCCTGAGCAAGCTGGATTGGGGCGTCAAGGTTCTGGCCGACTACGAGGCCTGTCGCCGGGTGGCCTACGAGAATGTGGAAGATCTGCAACGGGCCGGAATCGATTATGCGGAGCTGCGTTTCAGCCCCTGGTATATGGCGATGACCCACGGCCTGGATCCACAGGGCGTTGTCGAAGCCGTTATCGATGGGGTGCAGGCGGGTTGCCGCGACTTTAACCGCAAGGCCAATCTGATTGGCATCATGAGTCGTACCTTCGGCCAGGCGCAGTGTGAGCGCGAGTTGGCGGCCTGTCTGGCCCATGCCGATCGGCTGGTTGCCATCGACCTGGCAGGGGACGAGCTTGGATTTCCCGGCCCGCTGTTTGAGAGCCACTTCCGCCGCGTCCGCGATGCCGGGTTGCACGTCACTGTTCACGCCGGTGAAGCCGCCGGAGCCGACAGCATCTGGCATGCCGTCCGTGCACTGGGAGCCGAGCGCATCGGTCATGGTGTCAAAGCAATACAAGACCCGGTTCTGATGAACTATCTGGCCGAGCAGGGGATCGGTATCGAATCCTGCCTGACCTCCAACATTCAGACCAGCACGGTCGCCAGCTATGCCAGCCATCCGATCCACCACTTTCTGGCCCATGGCATCCTGGCCTGCCTGAATACTGATGATCCGGCCGTCGAAGGGATCGAACTGCCTGATGAGTATCAGGTCGCGGCCCCGGCTGCGGGTCTGACACCGGAGGAGATCCGTCAGGCACAACGCAACGGGCTGACTCTCGCCTTCCTCGGTCCCAAGGAAAAACAGGCACTCGAGGCGGAGGCGCTCTCCCGAGCCCAATGAAAAGGCTCTGTCCCAGTCACCTGTTGAGAGTCCCGGCTACATCGACAAGGTGGCGCACGCTGACACGCCGTGAACCCATCCATGGGGGCTCCGCCGCGCCATCCCTGGCGCAGAGGGTCAGCTTAGCGCTACCTAAGTCGCAGTGATGAATCGGAACCGCTCGTTAGAGGAGTGGAGTCTGGACGAACAGCAGACCGTTGGAGGCAGGGAGCCACCATCGAGTATCTACAAGGATGTATTTACGACGAGTCTGCGTTCGTCCGGATCCAGGCCAACATTTGAGCTGGACCTATCAACGCATAACTGGGACAGTGCCCATGAAAAAGGCCCGTTTCGGGCCTTTTATTCAATTTAGCGCTGATCACTCAACCACAGAGACATTCGTCTTGCCGTCGGATTGCACCATGCGAACCCGCTTCCCGGGGACGAATGTCGGGCTGGCTTTCTGTACCACAACAATGCTGTCGCCATTCTCTTTTTTGATCTCAATCTCGACGCCATCAATCTGGTTCAGCTTGTCCCCTGCCGCTTTACCGGCCGCAGCACCACCAATGGCCCCGGCAACCGTAGCAATATCCTGTCCCTTGCCACCACCGACAGCACTGCCCAGAACACCGCCGAGGACACCACCGGCTATGGTGCCCAACACAGAGTCATCACTAGCCTGGATCTTGATGGGACGAGTGGATGTTATGGTTCCGTAAGAGACAGTTTGTACTGTCTTCGCCTGGTTGGCGCTA
>JAYRLO010000120.1:0-3117 GCA_041905215.1 Aeromonadaceae bacterium | reverse complement strand
GAATAGGTGTCACTATTGGCACAGCCAGCCAATGCCACCAGAGTTCCAAGAGCCAGAAGGGTTAAATGCTTGGACATATCCATCTCCTATTAAGTCACGTTGTGACTCACGATTTGTATATCCTATAGTACGCAGCGCCGCCGATTGCTCAAGTATTCACCACACAGATGCTTAAACCTAGGCTAAACCAGAATGCGATCGTGAGCCCTTTCAGCATGAAAGGGCTCAACTGCGGTTAACCGTTCAACACCGTCAGCGGATCCGCATAGGCATACCCCAGCGACTCGGCAACCCCCACATGGGTAATCTGCCCTTGGAACACATTCAAACCGTTGCGCAGATGGACATCCTGACGCAAGGCATCCAACCCCTTGTCAGCCAAGGCGAGGGCATAGGGCAAGGTGGCATTATTCAGTGCGAAGGTGGAGGTGCGCGGCACGGCGCCCGGCATGTTCGCGACGCAGTAGTGGATCACCCCATCAACCAGATAGGTGGGCTCATCGTGGGTTGTGGCGTGGGAAGTTTCAAAGCAGCCACCCTGATCGATCGCCACATCGACAACCACGGAGCCCGCCTTCATCCGCTTGAGCATGGTGCGCGTCAGTAATTTCGGGGCCGAGGCCCCCGGTACCAGAACCCCACCGATCACCAGATCGGCATTCTGACAGTGAGCCTCGATCGCGTCGCGGGTGGCAAATTGCGTATTGATGGTGCTGCCATATTGACGCCACAGATTGCGCAGCACATCGACGTTGCGATCCAGAACCCAGACCTCGGCACCCATGCCGACGGCGATCATGGCGGCATGGGAACCGACCACACCGCCCCCGAGAATCACCACCTTGGCTGGAGCCACTCCCGGCACACCACCCAGCAGGACGCCCAGGCCACCATGGGGTTTCTCCAGGAAATAGGCGCCCGCCTGAATCGCCATCCGACCCGCCACTTCCGACATGGGAGCCAACAATGGAAGACCACCGCTCGCCGAGGTCACTGTCTCATAGGCAATACAGGTTGCTCCGCTAGCCATCAATGCCTTGGCCTGCTCGGGATCCGGAGCCAGATGCAGATAGGTGAACAGGATCTGCCCTGGCCGCAGCCGCTGGCACTCACTCAATTGCGGTTCTTTGACCTTGACGATCATCTCGCTGCGGGCAAACACATCACTGGCCGACAGCACAACTTCTGCCCCCGCCTGACGATAATCCTCGTCGCTCATGCCGATGCCGGTACCGGCCTGGGTTTCAACCAGCACGCTATGACCACGTTCAACCAATTCGCGAACCGAGGCGGGAGCCAGGCCAACGCGATACTCTCTGATCTTAATTTCCTTGGGGACGCCGATAATCATATGAACTCCTGTAATTGGTGCAGACAATGAATTTCCAGCAGATTGTTTTGGTATCCATTGAATTAATAGCTAGCACACCCAGCATCCTTGCGCAGCGCAGATGATGAGACCGCGAACCAACCCAGAAACAGCAAATAATATGCCAATGCAGCAATGCTTTGATATATATGGGCTTTTATTAATGGGTTCGCCCTGTAAGCAATATTGCGAACAGAAATGGTCTGTTTATCACCAAAACAGAACACCAATAAAAATCACGAATTCAACCCGTTAAACTGGCAAACACAGCAATGCTGGAGATATGCATCTAACACACCCAGGGAACGACAGAATTTACCGCTTCGGTGGCTTTGTTTTTCCGTGTATAAGTTCACCGGACATGGCGATTTCAGCGTGAGATGTCGCAGAAAGGCGCAATTTCAGTGCCCCTCGCGAGGGAGACAGAGACGGCCGAGAAAGCGAGCAGTGGCATCCGGGAGGATCGCCTAAAACCGCCATCGCACAAAAACGGCGCAATGATGGTGAATCACCCCTTAGAGCAATAAGAGTGCCCGCGGTGTAAGAACCCGTTCAGGTCGCAAAACAAAGAAGACTCTTTTGGGCTGACCGATGGCAGCAAGGATACCGCCACCGGCGCCGTCACAATCGAGTGGGGTGAGCTCAGATCACCCGGGAGAACTGTTGTTGACGGGCGCGTTCGCGCAAGTAGCTGTCAAAACACATGCAGATGTTGCGGATCAGCAGCCGGCCCGTCGAGCTGACCCGGATCCCCACCTCGTCCATGGCCACCAGACCATCTTCGATGAAGGGGCGCAGCAAGGCCAGATCCTGGGCAAAATAGCTTTTGAAATCGAGCGCATATCGCTCGGATATCTCGGCAAAGGAGAGCTGGAAGTTGCAGATCAGCTGCTTGATGACATCACGCCGTATCAGGTCATCATGGTTCAAGGCACACCCTTTCCACTGCGCCTGCCCCTGGGCCGTCACAGCCGCATAATAGAGCTTCAGATCTTTCTGATTCTGCGAATAGGCATCACCGAGCATGCTGATCGAAGAGACCCCCAGACCGAGCAAGTCACACTCCCCCTGGGTGGTGTAACCCTGAAAATTACGGTGCAGCTTACCCTCGCGTTGTGCCACGGCCAGCTCATCATCCGGCAAGGCGAAGTGATCCATACCGATATACTGATAACCCTGCGCCGTCAGGTACTCTATGGTCTCTTGCAGTATCGCCAGCTTCTCGGCTGGTGGCGGCAGGGTCTCATCCTTGATCTTGTGCTGACCGGCAAAGCGGCTCGGCAAATGGGCATAGTTGAAAATGGAGAGCCGCGCCGGAGCCGTCTGCACCACCTGTTCCAACGTATGGCGAAAACTGGCCCGAGTTTGCAGCGGCAAGCCGTAGATCAGATCCAGGTTGGTCGAGCGGAAGCCAAGCTCCTTGGCTCGCAGCAACAAGGCGCGAATGAAGTCATTATCCTGCACCCGATTGACCGCAACCTGCACCGACTTGTCAAAGTCCTGCACCCCCAGGCTCAGGCGGTTGAATCCAACCTCCTTGAGAACATCCAGCAGCGAGAGCTCGATCTCGCGCGGGTCGACCTCGATGCTGATCTCCCCTTCATCGGCGAAATGAAAATAGCGGCGCAGCATCGCCATCAGCTGGCGGATCTCGTCCGGTTTCAGATAGGTGGGAGTCCCGCCACCCCAGTGCAACTGGGTCACGGTGCGGCCGGCAAAGAGCGGCGCCATATGGGCCATCTCCTGCT
>JAYRLO010000119.1:0-8526 GCA_041905215.1 Aeromonadaceae bacterium | reverse complement strand
ATCGGCGCCGAATTCCACGACATCATGGCCTGGCTCGGCACGGATCCAAGCGATATGAATGAACTGCTCGGTTGCGCCATGCGCATCGGTCAGATGAACTTCAAGGTGATGGCGATGCTCGACAAGGGCGAGACCGGCACCTTCGGCCACCCCGAGCCGGTGCAGGTCAACGTCAAGGCAGTCAAGGGCAAGGCCATTCTGGTCTCCGGCCACGACCTGCACGATCTGCAGAAGATCCTCGAACAGACCGCTGGCACCGGCATCAACGTCTACACCAATGGCGAGATGCTTCCCGCCCACGGCTACCCGGAGCTTAAGAAGTACCCGCATCTGGTCGGCAACTACGGCACCGCCTGGCAGAACCAGCAGAAGGAGTTTGCCGCCTTCCCCGGCCCCATCGTCATGACCTCCAACTGCATCATCAATCCGGATGTGGGTAACTACAAGGATCGCATCTACACCCGCAGCATCGTCGGCTGGCCAGGCGCGACCCACATCGAGGGTGACGACTTCTCCGAGGTGATCGCCAAGGCGCAATCCCTCGACGGCTTCCCCTATGACGAGATCCCGGCCTACACCAGCACCGGCTTTGCCCGCAATGCGCTGATGGCGGCCGCCCCGGCGGTGATCGAGCAGGTGAAGGCCGGCAACATCAAGCACTTCTTCCTGATCGGCGGCTGTGACGGCGACAAGTCCGAACGCAGCTACTACACCGACATGGCCAAGGCGGTACCGGAGGATTGCGTCATCCTGACGCTGGCCTGCGGCAAGTTCCGCTTCAACACCTTGGAGTTTGGTGACATCAACGGCATTCCGCGCTTCCTGGATGTCGGTCAGTGCAACGACGCCTACTCGGCGATCCAACTGGCCATCGCACTGGCCAACGAGTTCGGCTGTGGCGTCAACGAGCTGCCGCTCTCGCTGGTGCTCTCCTGGTTCGAGCAGAAGGCCATCGTCATCCTGCTGACCCTGCTCTCCTTGGGGATCAAGGGGATCCGCGTCGGCCCGACGGTGCCAGGCTTCCTGACGCCGAACCTGCTGGCCTATCTGCAGGAGAACTTCGATCTGAAGCTCATCGATAGCGTGGAGAAGGATCTGGCCGACATGCTGGCCGCCTGATGCGCCGCCCACCTCGGTTCCACCAGCCTCGCCGTCACAAGCGAGGAAAAACGGTAAACCGGGTGGGAGTCATCGCCAGGCGTGCAGGCTGCGGGGTATTCCGCCTCGCCGACCGTTGGCGGCAGGGATGCCGCCATCGAGCCCCCACGGAGGGGTTCACGGCGAGTTGGCGAGGAGAATGCGCCGCTGACTGCACCAGATGCCCAAGTACAGGAATCCACTGATGACCGAATTAGCTCCCCTGCTGCAGGCTCCCTACTGGAGCCACGGTGAGCGCCAATTGATCTGCACGGCGCGCCACGACGAGACCCGCGACGGCGACACCGTCACGGCGACCACCTTCACCTTTCAGACGGCCCCGCAAGCCAGCCGTTTTCACTATCAGCCGGGCCAGTTCCTGCTTATAAATGTGCCCATCGACGGCCAGACTCACAGCCGCGCCTATTCGCTCTGCTCGGCCCCAACCCGTCCCCATGCGCTGGCCATCACCATCAAGCGAGTCGCTGGCGGCCGGGTTTCCAACTACCTGCTCGACACGCTGCAACCGGGCATGACGCTGGCCGCCCTGCCGCCGCAGGGGCAGTTCCACCTGTCGGCTCAGTTGCCGGCGGCGCTGCTGCTGTTATCCGCCGGTAGCGGCGTCACCCCCATGATGGCCATCACCCGTACCCTGCGCGATCTGGGGCTCAACACTCAAATCCACTTTGTCTACAGCGCGCGCCACTCAGGCGATCTGATCTTCCGCGACGAGCTGCTGGCTCTGGCCGCTCAGGATGAGAACTTCCACCTGACGCTGCTGCTGGAAAACCTGACGTATGAGAGCGCACAGGACGAGCCAATGCCGCTGGCCGCGGGGCGTCTGGTGGCGGGCCGCCTCCAGGCCGAGCTCTTGGCCGAGCTCACCGCCGGAGTGACCGATTATCAGATCTATCTGTGTGGCCCCTCGGGCTATATCGATGCCGTACACGGCCTGCTCGCCGACCCGCGCTACGCCGGCGTGGCCCTGTATGAGGAGCGCTTCAGTGCCGCAGCGCCAACACCCAATGCAGCAGCGCCCAACGCCGAGCAGGCTGGCGCCAACTTCGCCCTGAGCGTCCCCGCCTTCGGCACCAACAGCGCCATCGCCGCTGACGAGACCCTGCTCGACGCGCTGGAGCGTGAAGGGCTGCCGATCATCGGTGCCTGCCGAGCCGGTGTCTGCGGCAGCTGCAAGTGCAAGGTCGAGGTCGGCAGTGTCGCCAGCAGCAGCACCCTGGCCCTCACCGCCGAACAGATGGCCGAGGGCTATGTGCTGGCCTGCTCGAGCAAGGCGACCAGCGATCTGCAACTGGCGCTCGGTTAATCCCGGTTAAGTATTTCGCCTGCCGCGAACCGCAGGCTCTCACAAGGACTTTATGATGGGACTTCACAGCAAACACCGCATAGTCGTCGTCGGCAACGGCATGGTCGGCCACCGCTTCCTCGAGGAGCTATGCGATCGCGCCGACAGCAGCGACTACCAGATCACCGTCTTCTGCGCCGAACCGCGGCTGGCCTACGATAGAGTGCACCTCTCCGCCTACTTCTCGCACCACACCAGCGAAGAGCTCAGCCTGGTCAAGCCTGGCTTCTACGAGCGTCACGGCATCGAGGTGCGCCTGGGCGAGGCGGTCAAGCAGATCGACCGCGCGGCCCAGCAGGTGCACTCCAACAAGGGCGGCACGGTCGGCTATGACACCCTGATCCTCGCCACCGGCTCCTACCCCTGGGTACCGCCGATCACCGGTTCCCAGCACCACGAATGCTTCGTCTACCGCACCATCGAGGATCTCAAGGCGATCCGCACCGCCGCCAAGCAGGGTAAATCCGGCGTGGTCATCGGCGGTGGCCTGCTGGGGCTGGAAGCGGCCGGCGCCCTGAAGGCACTTGGCCTGCAGACCCATGTCGTCGAGTTCGCCCCGGTGCTGATGGCCGAGCAGCTCGATCGCCTCGGCGGCGAGATGCTGCGTCGCACCATCGAATCCATGGGCGTGCAGGTGCATACCAGCAAGCAGACCAAAGAGATCCACATGCATGCGGGCAAGAGTGCCGCGCACCGCCTGGAGTTTGCCGACGGCAGCGCGCTGGAGGTGGATGTGGTGGTCTTCTCCACCGGCATCCGGCCGCAGGATACCCTCGGCCGCTATGGCGATCTGGCCATCGCCGAACGCGGCGGCATCGTCATCGACGACCACTGCTGCACCGCCGACCCGCACATCTACGCCATCGGCGAATGTGCCGCCTGGCATGGTCGCTTCTTCGGTCTGGTGGCTCCCGGTTACAAGATGGCGCAGGTCGCCGTCGATCACCTGCTCGGTGGCGACAGCCAGTTCGCCGGGGCGGACATGAGCGCCAAGCTCAAGCTACTCGGCGTCTCGGTGGGCTCCATCGGTGATGCCCACGGCCGCACCCCCGGCAGCCGTAGCTATCTGTTTCAGGATGAGCAGGCCGGCATCTACAAGAAGATCGTGGTCAGTGCCGACGGCAGCCAACTGCTCGGCGCCGTGCTGGTCGGTGATGTCGAGGACTACGGCAACCTGCTGCAGATGACCCTCAACGCCATGCCGTTGCCGGAGCACCCCGACAGCCTGATCCTGCCGGCCTATGCCGGTGCCAAACCGGCCCTCGGCGTCGATGCCCTGCCCGAGAGCGCGCAGATCTGCTCCTGCTTTGACGTCACCAAGGGCAAGATCGCCTCCGCCGTCGCCGCCGGTCACCACACCCTGGCCGCGATAAAGAGCGAGACCAAGGCCGGCACCGGCTGCGGTGGCTGCGTGCCGCTCATCACCCAGGTGCTCAACAGCGAGCTGGCCAAGCAGGGCATCGAGGTCAAGAACCACCTCTGCGCCCACTTCCCCTACTCCCGTCAGGAGCTGTTCCACCTGATCCAGGTGGGTCAGCTCAAGAGCTTCGACGAGGCGATCGCCAAGCACGGCCACGGTTACGGCTGTGAGGTCTGCAAGCCGACGGTGGGCTCCATTCTCGCCTCCTGCTGGAACGACTATGTGCTCTCCCCGACCCTGACCGGATTGCAGGACACCAACGACATCTTCCTCGGCAACATGCAAAAGGACGGCACCTATTCGGTGATCCCGCGCATGGCCGGTGGCGAAGTGACGCCCGAAGGGCTGCTAGCGGTGGCCGAGGTGGCGCGTGATTATCGCCTCTACACCAAGATCACCGGTGCCCAGCGCATCGGCCTGTTCGGGGCGCACAAGGATGATCTGCCGGCCATCTGGGCCCGGCTCATCGACGCCGGTTTCGAGACCGGTCAGGCCTATGCCAAGGCGCTGCGCATGGTGAAGACCTGCGTCGGCAGCACCTGGTGCCGCTTCGGCGTGCAGGACAGCGTCGGCCTCGGCGTCGAGCTGGAGCACCGCTACAAGGGCATCCGCTCACCGCACAAGATGAAGTTCGGTGTCTCCGGTTGCACCCGCGAGTGTGCCGAGGCCCAGGGCAAGGATGTCGGCATCATCGCCACCGACAAGGGGTGGAACCTGTATGTCGGCGGCAACGGCGGCATGAAGCCGCGCCATGCCGATCTGCTGGCCAGCGATCTGGATAAAGAGACCCTGATCCGCACCATCGACCGCTTCTTGATGTTCTACATCCGCACCGCCGACAAGCTGCAGCGCACCGCCAGCTGGCTGGATAACCTCGAAGGGGGCATCGACTACCTGCGCGGAGTCGTCATCGACGACAAGCTAGGACTCGGCGCCACCCTGGAGGCCGATCTGGCCGCCCTGCGCGATCGCTACGCCTGCGAATGGCAGCAGACGGTGCAGGATCTGCAGCAGCATGCCCGCTTCGCCCACTTCATCAACACGCCGGCGCGGGATCCGAACGTGCAGTTCGTCCCGGAACGCGCCCAGCATAGACCCGCCACCCCGGCCGAACGCATCCCGGTCTACACCGTCAGTCTGGAGGAAAAAGCATGAGTCACACCCCATGGCATAACGTCTGCACCCTCGACGCCATCCTGCCCGGCACCGGTGTCTGCGCCCTGGTCGAAGGGCACCAGATCGCGCTGTTTCGCCCCACGGCCGAGGCGCAGATCTACGCCCTCGACAATATCGACCCGTTCGCCCAGGCCAGCGTGCTCTCCCGCGGCCTCATCGGTGAACACGGTGGCGAGCTGTGGGTCGCCAGCCCCTTGAAGAAACAGCATTTTCGCCTCAGCGACGGTCACTGCCTGGAGAACGCCGACTTCTCGGTGCGCGCCTATCCGGTGCGGATAGACGGCGATCAGGTGGCAGTCGGGCTTTAACGCCCGCCGTTTGTAATGAACATAACCCGTTCGTGGTGAGTTTCGCGACCCGTTCGTGGTGAGCTTTTCGCCCGTTCGCAGTGAGCTTGTCACCCGTTCGCAGTGAGCTTGTCGAACTGCGCATCAATATGATGTTACTTGCCCTTCGACAAGCTCAGGGTGAACGGAGTTAAAGGCGTTGTAGCCCGCAGCGGAACCCAATTTTTTATCAAGCGAGTTTAAAGGAGCAAATCATGTTTACGGAGACCATCAACAAGTGTGCGGCCAATGCCGAGCGCATCGTCAAACTCGACCGCGACAACCCGTTCGGCTTCTGGGTGGCGGCCATGATGGCCGGGGCCTATGTGGGTCTTGGCATCATCCTGATCTTCACCCTGGGCAACCTGGTGGCGCCCGAGCTGCGCCCTCTGCTGATGGGCGCCACCTTCGGCATCGCATTGACCCTGGTGATCATCGCCGGCGCCGAGCTGTTCACCGGCCATACGATGTTTCTGACCCTGGGCGTCAAGACCGGCCGCATCGGCACCGGCAGTGCCCTGCGCGCCGCGCTGCAAAGCTGGGGCGGCAACCTGCTAGGTTCAATACTGGTGGCCTGGCTGTTCTGGCAAACCGGTGGCGGCAAGATGCTGCCCGATGGCGCCAGCCTGCTGCACAGCGCCGCCCTGGCCAAGACCCAGCTGCCGGTGATGGCGCTCATCGCCAAGGGGATGCTGTGTAACTGGCTGGTTTGTCTGGCGATCTGGATGTGCCAGCGCGTCGAGGGGAGCGCCAAGTTCATCGCCATCTGGTGGTGCCTGCTGGCCTTTATCGCTTCCGGCTACGAGCACTCCATCGCCAACATGACGCTGTTCGCCCTCTCCTGGTTTGGCGCCCACGGCCCGGATTTCACCCTCTCCGGCATCGGCTACAACCTGCTGTGGGTGACGCTCGGCAACACCCTATCCGGTGTCGTCTTCATGGGCCTGGGTTACTGGTATGCCACCCCGGCCAGCCAACGCCCGAGCGCCAAAACCGTCGGGGCCAGTCCATCCTCAACCAACAATGGCCCGGCCAGCGCGGCACTGCCACAGCAGAACTAATCGCCGGTGGGACCCCTTCTTCAGGCAATGCCGATCAAAGAAGGCAGGGGGTGTTCCATTGCGTCAACCGTTGGCGGCAGGGATGCCGCCATCGAGCCCCCACGGATGGGTTTACGGCGTGTTGACGAAAGGGAATGGCCCCTGCCTTTTTCTGAAGTGAACCACATCGCCCTATTCAAGACACAGATCGCTCAGACCCGAGCCAAGGATCCACCCCATGACCGAAATCGCCCGTATTCCCCACCCTCTACCGGACGCTGTCCCCTCGGCCGGTGACGGCCAGGTCTGGCTGGTGGGCGCCGGCCCGGGCGATCCCGAGCTTCTGACCCGCAAGGCGTGGCGTCTGCTGCAACAGGCCGATCTGGTGGTCTACGACAAGCTGGTGTCGGCGGCGATCCTCGCCGAGATCCCCGCCGCCACCGAGCGGCTGTTTGTCGGCAAGGCGCGCGGCCAGCACAGCCTGCCACAGGAGCAGATCAACGCGCTGCTGGTGCGCGAGGCGCGACGAGGGCGACAGGTGGTGCGCCTCAAGGGGGGCGATCCCTTCATCTTCGGGCGCGGTGGTGAGGAGCTGCTGACCCTGGCGGCCGCTGGCGTGCCCTTTGGCGTGGTGCCCGGGGTGACCGCCGCCACCGGCTGCGCCGCCGCGGCTGGCATCCCCCTGACCCATCGCGGCCTCGCCCACAGCGTGCAGTTCATCACCGCCTGCCTGCAGCCCGGCCAGCCGGAGCCCGATTGGTCGCATCTGCAACCTGGGCCGCAGACGCTGGTGTTCTATATGGGTTTGGCGCTGCGCGCGCGCATCAGCCAGCGCCTTCTGGCCCTGGGCTTTGCCGCCGATCTGCCGGCGGCACTCATCAGCGCCGGCACCACGGCCCAGCAACAGGTGGTGCTGACCACGCTGGCACAACTGCCGCAGATCGGTGATCACTTGCCCAGCCCGACGCTGCTCATCGTCGGCGAAGTCTGCCGCCTGCACAGCACGCTGGATTGGTTTGCCAAGCAGAGATGCCCGGTCGAATAGCCGTCCGATAACAGCCTCAAGCGGACTCGCGACACCGACCCAATTCAGGGCTCCGCAGCAGGCGGGCGTAGAGGTTGAGCAGCCCGAACTCACGGCGAACCCGCTCGGTGAGATAGACCGCCATCGGCAAAGTGCAGACCAATGTCGTGACCGCGATGAGCCGCCACTGTGCCACCAAGACCTGGCCACCAAACAGAGCCGCATCGAGACCAAAGGCCAGTGCCTGCATCACCAGCAGCGGGCAGAGCAACAAGAGCAGCCACAACAGAGCTTCCAATAATCCGGCGATCAGGCGCATTCGTGACTCCTTGCGTTCACACAATAAAGGTTAACAATCGAATCCAATCTGCCAGAGATGGTATCACCGAAGCAAGCCAAGTGTGGCACAGAGCCACCGTCAAGCCGCCGGATTGGATCCAGTCGCTAGCCACTAAGCATGAGAACTAAAATTGACGAAAAATGATTTGGGTAACACAGAGCAACCATAGTCATTTGCAGCTACAGACACTCGAGATAGCATCTCACCCGATCGGAACATCAAAGACCATAGCCAACCGCAGAGAAACATCATGACCCGGACTGAAAGCCTGTTCCGAAATCCGGAACTGAAAATGGAATTTAAGGGACCGTATCGCCTGGATAGACTTGAACAACACAGGGATGAACTGAACCATTCTGGTTTGTATTTTATTTCCGATACCCAGATCGAACTCTCCCAGTTCACACCTATCCGCAAGGAGATCGTCTATATAGGTCGAGCACCTTATGCCGGCATTTTTCATCGGCTGAAACGGCATAGATCCCGAATAATCAATACAAATCTTGGCCAGAGCGATGGATTCTTCGCATTCCAACAACGCATAGGTGCCAATCCGCAGGCTGCCTGGGCCTATATCGCCCTGTTCTCACCGGAAACACCGGTCGAGGATATTGTGTATGCCGAAGTGGCCTGGTTACAAAAGTACATGAAAAGCCATCTTCACCACGATAGGCCAGACAACACGCAACTCCCCGAATGC
>JAYRLO010000118.1:5832-8560 GCA_041905215.1 Aeromonadaceae bacterium | reverse complement strand
CCTTGAACTTCAACCGGCCGCCTCATCCATCACGCACCAAAAAACCATATTTTTCATTATGTTGAATTGGCTAGATCACACTGCCAACCATGAAAAAATGCAGGCGAATAGCTCCATATTCCGATACCAGAGGCAACATGTCTCGAATGAGGCATTTATCACGGTAAATGCGTCGCTGATCTGGCTAAAAACCACCGAGAAATCCCGCGCACTCAAATATAAATTTCATATTTATTAGTACGTTGTCCAAGCCAACTGGTTATGGTACCGTTATCTTCGTAAGGCCATGCAGTTTGGCTGGAGGACGCATTATGATTCGCAGAAGAAGACTCACGACACAACAACGTCGACTCAACCGCGCCCCCAATCGTCGCAGTGCCTGGTCAGCGACCAAGCGCAAGACCCGCCTGCGGCGACATGTGCAGTTCAGTATGCTGCACGGGAGCTAATCCCCAAGGATACATGGCAAGGATGCAGAAAATGAAAAAGGAGCCCAAGGCTCCTTTTTCTTTATCTGGCATCTTCCTTTATCTTTCATCGCCCTTGGTCAGGGCTCTACTCAACGCGGGTCAATTCAAAGCGCGCACTGCGTTTGGATACCAGGCTATTGCAACTATTGCAGAAGAAGTCGACCGCACCACAGGCCTGGACTCGCTCCAACTCGCTCGCACACTGCGGACAGTGAGCAACCAGGGTAAAGCGGTGCCCACAGGCGGTACAGCTGGTTTCTCGTTGGCGAGGGTCAACCCCCTCCTCGTCACAATCTGGACACTTGAGCATGAATGCCATCAGTTACTCTCCTCTGCGCTGCTTCATCACTTCTTCACATGCTTCATCAGACGACGACGCTTGCGGATCTGGCTCTGAGTCAGTTGGTTCTTCTTGCCCTCGAACGGGTTTTCCCCCTCCTGGAACTCGATGTGGATCGGCGTACCCATGATCTTCAACGACTTGCGATAGTAGTTCATCAGGTAACGCTTGTACGAGTCTGGCAGATCCTTGACCTGGTTGCCGTGGATGATGATGCGTGGCGGGTTATAACCACCGGCATGCGCATACTTGAGCTTGACGCGACGGCCGCGGACCAGCGGCGGTTGGTGATCCTCTTGCGCCATGTGCATGACGCGAGTCAGCAAGGAGGTACCGATACGACGGGTCGCGGACTGGTAGGCTTCCTGCAATGACTCGAACAGGTGGCCAACGCCACTGCCGTGCAGCGCCGAGATGAAGTGGATGCGGGCGAAGTCAACAAAGCCCAACCGACGCTCCAGCTCCGCCTTGATCTCCTCTTTGACATCCTGATCCAGACCATCCCACTTGTTGACAGCGATGACGATGGAGCGGCCACTGTGCAGAATGAAGCCCAGCAGGCTCAGATCCTGATCCGAGATCCCTTCGCGGGCATCAACCACCAGGATCACCACGTTGGCATCCTCGATGGCTTGCAGGGTCTTGACGACAGAGAACTTCTCGACCGCCTCATACACCTTCTTCTTCTTGCGCACACCGGCGGTGTCGATGATGACGTACTGCTGATCATCACGCTCCATCGGGATGTAGATGGAGTCCCGAGTGGTACCCGGCATGTCAAAGACGATGACGCGATCTTCACCCAGCATGCGGTTGGTCAGCGTTGACTTACCGACGTTGGGGCGACCGACGATGGCGAACTTGATGGGCAGATCGGCGAACGGCTGAGCATCTTCGGCCTCTTCGTCACCCTCTTCAGGCACCAACTCTTCGAGTTCATCCCAGCGATCATCCCACTCATCATCCTCATCCGGCTCATCTTTGCCTTGCAGGATTTCCAGATGGGGAGCCAGAGCCTGCTCCAGCAGACTGTGGACGCCACGACCATGCGCCGCCGCGATCTGGTAGATCTCGGAGCCCAGCCCCAACTCGTAGAAATCACCGACTACCAGATCGGCATCGATGCCATCGGTCTTGTTGGCGACCAGAAATACTTTCTTCTGCTGACGACGCAGATGATCGGCAATGACCCGATCCCCCGGTGTCACACCGGCACGGGCATCGACCAGGAACAGCACAACATCAGCCTCTTCGATAGCCAGCAATGACTGTTCAGCCATCTTCAGCTCGATACCCTCTTCGGAGCCATCAATGCCCCCGGTATCGACGGCGATGAATTCCATTTCGCCCACTTTGGCCTGGCCATATTTGCGGTCGCGGGTCAGGCCGGGAAAATCGGCTACCAGCGCGTCCCGGCTTCGGGTCAGGCGATTAAACAGAGTGGACTTGCCCACGTTCGGGCGGCCCACCAGGGCTACAACTGGAGTCATAAAAGACCTCGTTTTTTAAATGACAAAGGCTCCTGATCCCGGATCAGGAGCCGCATATTGATTGTGCGAGCGAGCTTAGGGGCGTTTGAGCGCCACCAGATCACCACTGCGAGTCTGCACATACAGCACATCGCCATCCGCTACCGGCGCAACATAGAGACCATCGCTATCCAGCCGCTGCATGGCCAGGATCCGGCCCGTGTTCTCATCCAGCCAGTAGAGGTAGCCCTCTCCGTCACCAACCACCACATAATCCCCAAAGCACACGGGTGCCGTCAGGTTGCGGTAGGAGAGTTGGGTATTGGACCACTGCTCACTACCATTACCACGATCGACGGAATAGACGTGGCTCTTGGCATCGGTCAGAACTAGTTGTGATGGACCAACGCCCATATTCTGGAATGAAGAGTATTGGCGCTTCCACAGCT
>JAYRLO010000118.1:0-5822 GCA_041905215.1 Aeromonadaceae bacterium | reverse complement strand
TGCGCGCTACCAACTGACCATTGTAGGCCACGGCATAGAGTTCATCACCGAGGATCACCGGCTGGGCATCAACGTCGACCATGCGCTCCAACTCGGTTGCACCACGCGGCGAGGCAACCCGGGAGACATTCGCCAGTTGCCCACTCTCCAGTAACACGACCCCGATACGACCATCGGCACGGCCATAGACCACACCGCCAGCCGCCAACACCGGCGTGGACTGGCCACGCAGTGTCAGGTTGGGTTGATCATCCCCGGTACTCCAGAGGATATCGCCCTTCTCGGCATCCAGAGCCACCAACTTGCCCGACGTGGTGGTGATGATGACGCGACCCGCATCGGCGACCGGTGCAGCCAAGACCTCACCAGGAACCTGTTTGCTCCACAGCAGGGAGCCATCGGTCTGATCGAGCGCATAGACATAACCGTTTTCCGAACCAAGGAACAGCTTGCCATAGAATGCGGTCAACCCCCCGGACAGCCGGGCACTACGCTTCTCTTCATTTTCCGGCAAGTCAGAAAGATCAACCTTCCACTGCCGATCGCCACTGAGTTTGTCGAAGGCCGCCACATCACCATCGCGTGATGCCGCAAAAACCCGCGCGTCAGCGACCACTGGGCTCAGCTGCGAGTAGAATTTACCCACACCATCACCGACCGAATGGCTCCACAGCTCCTCGGGTTCAAAACGCGACTCCACCTGAGGAACTGGTGCCATAGTCACCACATCGACCTCTGACGAGCAACCGTACAACACGGCCCCAGCAGTCAGAGCCATACCCAGTTTTTTCAACCAGTTATGCATTAGGCTTCTCTTCTGTTACCACGGACTTGGGAACGGCCAGTTCATCAAGCTTCATTTGCAGCTCAGGACTAACCTTGTCACCACTGGCAGTCGCGGCTTGTTGATAGGCGGCCATCGCCTTGGTCTTGTCACCCTGTTTGATGAACAGATCACCACGAACTTCAGCGACAATCGCCTGATAAGCGTCGGCCTTGATGCTATCCAGGCGCTTGCTGGCATCTTCCAGCTTGCCCTGTTCAAGCAGCACGCGCGCCAGACGGATGGCGGCCAGAGGCTTGACGGTATCGCTGTTGCCCTTGTCGGCTACCTGCTGCAGCTGCTCAACGGCCAGATCCAGTTTGCCAGCTTTGACTGCGGCCGCGGCCAATTGCATGGCGGCCAAATCGCCATAGCTGTCACCTGAATGCTCTTTGACAAAAGCAGCGACTGGAGCAAACGCCTTCTCATGGTCGGCTTGGAGCTGCTTGACGATGGCCTCATAGGCGATGGCACCCTGCTCCATCTGCCCTTGACGGTATTCGTTGAAATAACGCCAACCAAACATACCTACCAACCCCAGAGTGGCGCCAACCAGAATGGCTTTACCATTCTCTTTCCACCACTCCTTAATCGCCTCGGCCTGTTGCTCGTCGTTGTTATAAATTTCCACTTATTATTCTCCTTTGCTGGCCAGCAGCCCAATGAGTTGATCCAACGTCAGCGTCTGCTGCTCACCCTGTTCACGCAGATATTTAATGCCAATCTCGCCACTGGCCAGTTCGGCTTCCCCTAAAATGAGAGCAATTTCGGCACCAACCTTGTCGGCACGTTTTACCTGTTTCTTGAAGTTACCGCCACCACAATGGCTCATCAGGCGCAAGGATGGCACCGCATCACGGAGTTGTTCGGCCAGTTTCAATCCAGCCGCCAGAGTCCCATCCCCCACCATGCAGAGGTATACATCGACCGGACGGGCAACCTTATCACCGCAGCCCAAGGTTTCCAGCAAGAGTACCAGTCGCTCCATGCCCATGGCAAAGCCGACTGCTGGTGTGGCTTGGCCACCCAGCTGCTCAACCAGGCCATCATAGCGGCCACCACCACAGACAGTCCCCTGGGAGCCCAGACTGGTGGTCACCCACTCGAACACCGTGTAGTTGTAATAGTCGAGACCACGCACCAGTCGCTCATTCACTTCATAAGCGATACCGGCGCCATCCAGCAGAGCCTTCAGCCCGGCAAAATGGTTGCGAGTCTCTTCACCGAAATAGTCGGCCAGACGCGGGGCATCGGCCAGCAGAGCCTGGATCCCCTGATCCTTGGTATCGAGAACCCGCAGCGGATTGGTATACATGCGGCGCTTGCAGTCTTCGTCCAGCTTATCCTTGTGCTGCTCGAGGAAGACAACCAGTGCATCGCGATAGCGTGCGCGCTCATCGGGAGAGCCGAGGGTGTTGAGCTGCAAGGCAACATGGTCACTGATACCAAAAGCCTTCCACAGGCGAGCAGTCAGCATAATCAGTTCGGCATCCACATCCGGGCCATTCAGGCCGAATACTTCGACACCAAACTGGTGGAACTGACGATAACGACCTTTTTGCGGACGCTCGTGACGGAACATGGGGCCGATATACCAGACCCGGCGTTCCTGGTTATAGACCAGACCGTGCTCGATACAGGCTCGAACGCAGCCAGCTGTACCTTCCGGGCGCAGTGTCAGGCTGTCGCCGTTACGATCGGCGAAGGTATACATCTCCTTTTCCACCACATCGGTGACTTCACCGATGGCGCGTTGAAACAGGTGGGTCATCTCGACGATCGGCATACGCATTTCGGCGTAGCCGTAGGAGGCAACAACCTGCCGCAGGGTGGATTCCACCATCTGCCAGAGCGGGCTCTGCTCGGGGAGACAATCGTTCATACCGCGAATAGCTTGGATCTGTTTAGCCACGTTGAATCTCGAATGCATTAGAAGACAGGGGAAAAGTTGGCCGCATTATAGGAACTTTCGTCTGCCAGGTAAAATAAAGGGACAAAAGGCGACCCTCGGGTCGCCTCCGCTCACAACTCGTCGATCGGGATGCGCTTCTCCGCATCCAGACGCGAGGCCCGAGCCCGGATCCGGGCTTCGAGCGTATCAATCAGGGTGTCGTTGTCGAGTCGGTCGACCCGTTCCCCCTGTTCATAGAAGGCGCTCTTCTTGTTGGCACCGGCTAGCCCCAGATCGGAGATCAGGGCTTCACCGGGGCCGTTGACCACGCAGCCGATGATCGAGACATCAATGGGCGTCGTGATGTCTTCCAACCGCTGCTCGAGGGCGTTGACCGTGCCAATCACGTCGAACTCCTGCCGCGAGCAGGAGGGACAGGCGATGAAATTGATACCACGGGAACGGATACGCAGTGACTTGAGGATATCGAAGCCAACCTTGACCTCTTCAACCGGATCGGCGGCCAACGAGATACGCAGTGTGTCGCCGATCCCATCGGCCAGCAGCATCCCCAGACCAATCGCGGATTTGACGGAGCCGGCCCGCTGGCCGCCCGCTTCGGTGATCCCCAGATGCAGCGGCTGCTCAATTTTTTGCGCCAGCAGGCGGTAAGCCCCCACCGCCAGGAATACATCGGAGGCCTTGACGCTGACCTTGAACTGGTCGAAGTTCAACCGATCCAGAATATCCACATGGCGCATCGCTGACTCGACCAGGGCCTCGGCAGTCGGTTCACCATAGCGATCCATCAGATCCTTTTCCAGCGAACCGCCGTTGACGCCGATACGGATCGGAATGCCCAGATCGCGAGCACAATCGACCACGGAGCGCACCCGGCTCTCGTTACCGATATTGCCAGGGTTGATACGCAGGCAGTCGGCGCCGTATTCGGCAACCTTCAGGGCGATACGGAAGTCGAAGTGAATATCGGCAACGATCGGGATGGAAATCTGTTGCTTGATGAGGCGAAACGCCTCCGCCGCATCCATGGTAGGTACCGAGACGCGAACAATATCCGCTCCGGCGCGCTCGACGGCACGGATCTGTGCCACGGTAGCCGCCACATCTGTGGTGCGGGTATTGGTCATGGTCTGTACCGAGATCGGGGCATCGCCACCGACCGGGACATTGCCGACCATGATCTGTTTGGAAAGACGGCGTTTAATCGGAGAGTTAGGATGACTCATACGCTTAGTTCTTCAACGGCAGCTCAAAACGAGCTGGGCGACCGACCGGGAAACGGCCCATATCGACCGCTTCGCCCATGAACGAGATAGAAACAAACTTGGGTGCGCCGATATTCAGACGAAATGGCGCCTTGCCGGTCAGCACATCACGTTGCCCCGCCCGACGGGTGGCCGAGACCACCTTCTTACCGGTCGCATCCTTGATTTCTAACCAGCACGGGCCGCTGTAGCTGATCACCAGCGCCCCCTTGTCGGCGACAACAGCCTCGTTTGAAGCCGTAACAGTGGCTACGGGCGTTACAGTTGGAGCCGATGCAGTCACACCCGCATCAGCAGTGGTCGTGGCCGATACAGCGGCTGCATTCGTTGCTGCCGTCGTTGGCTCCGTAGATGCAGGTGTCGCCACCGCGGCACTGGCCGCCACATCAGTGGCCGCAGAGACAACCGGCGCAGGCGCAACAACCGCAGATTGAATCGGCTGAGCCACCAGGGTGGTTTGCCCATCGCCCTCTTCGTTCGTACTAGTCCCTTCGTTGGCACGATTGGCTGAGTCAAACAGCGACTGTTCATCCATCTTGACCACGGCTGGTTTTTCCGCCGGGCGCCCCATGATCCAGACCAGAATACCTACGACCAGAGCGATGCAGAGCAGCCAGCCACCGATACGCATGCGGTTTTCATTGGCCTCCAGACGGTTCCGTCCGGAGAAGCTATGCATCTCGGCATATTTGACTTCAGTCAAACCTAACTGCTCATAAGCGGCCACGACCCGCTCCTCGGAGGCACCCACCAGCTTGGCATAGGTCTTGAGATACCCACGAGTAAAGGTACTGGCCGTGCGCTGATCGAAACGATCCTCTTCAATGTCCCGAACCAGAGAAACCCGCAGATTCAGACGAGAAGCCACTTCAGGTTGCGTCAAGCCACGAGCTTCGCGTGCCGCACGCAGCAACTGGCCTGGGCTATCGGGAGTCGCCGTCGCTTGACGGATTGGATCTTGCTGTTCAGTAGTCATTGTTTAGGTATCTTTTTGCCTGATCGGATTGCGGAAATTGTTGTACCAGTTCGCTGCCATATTTATGCAATTGGGCCAATTCACCCTTCGACTGGGCTAACTCGAGTTTCAGCCAAAGACTACGAACCGAGTCTTTGCCACCTTTGCTATAACGCTGCAGATAACCCGCAGCCTTATCGGGTTGATTCATGTTGATGGCCAGTTCGGCCGCATCGAGCAGCAGTTTGCCACGATTGGGGCGATAGCCGATGGCCAAATCGTAATATTCAGCCGCCTTGTTCTTGTTGCCAGCCTTCAACGAACAAAAAGCAGCATTCTCGTAGGTGTCATCCATGCGGATGTAATCAGGCTGTTCCAACGCCTTATGGAACGAATCATCGGCCTCGGCATAGCGTTTCTGACTACAGAGGAATACACCGTAGTTGTTGTAGGCATCCGGGTTGCTGCTATCGAGCGAGATGAGGGCGCGATAGCTCTCTTCCGCCGACGCCATATCACCAACCTTCTGGTAGTAGTAGGCCTTGGCCAAACTGATCTCGGGGTTAGTCGGATCAAACGAATAGGCCCGTTCCAGATTGAACTTGGCCTGCGTCATGTCGCCCTTGTTCAGATACCCAAGCCCCAAGTTGAGTCGGGTTTTGGCCGCTGTCTTACGATCCATTTCACTGCGGACCGTATCTTTGCCAACAAAAGTGGTTTCCGTCACGCATCCAGGCAGCACCAGCAGGAGCGCCCAGACAAACAATGTGCTCTTTTTCATGCGGTTGGTCATAAAAATCTGCAATAACGGACTGGATTTCAAAGCATTTTGACGGAAATCCCCTGCTCTTGCATCCGTTTTTTCAT
>JAYRLO010000117.1:0-8572 GCA_041905215.1 Aeromonadaceae bacterium | reverse complement strand
TGATGTTGTTGATAGGCGGCAGTGCAATCCTGGATCAACAACAGGCTGTAGGTGCGGCGCCCCTGACCGAAGTAGTGGACCACCTCCTCACTGAGGCTCTCGATGGGCATCCGGGTCACCGAATACCAGCGCTGAACCCCACGGACCAGCAGCGGCAGATAGGGGGAACCGTCATACTCCTGCACCCGGATCTGGCGCAGTTGCAACCAGGGCTCGGCCCCTTGCAAGTCGGTGCGCAGCGTCTTGTAAGCCAGGTTGTCGAGCACCACCTGCTCCGTGTCGTTGAGCACGGCCACCGCCATCGGTGCCGCGTTCAATACCGCTTCGAGCAGCCCCATCTGATTCTTTAGCCGCTGCTCAAGCACGAAGAAGTCACTGATGTCCTTATGCATCCCCAGGTAGTGACTGAGTTGCCCCTGGCTATCGAGCACTGGAGTCACCGTCACATCGGCCAGATAGACAGAGCCATCCTTGCGGCGGTTGATCAGTCGACCACTCCAGGGGCGCAGCTCGGCGAGCTCCTGCCACATGGCCTGATAACGGCTGCGCGGCGTCTGCTGGCTGGCCAATACATTGTGGTTGCGCCCCTGCAGCTCACCGCGGGAGTAGCCCGTCAGTTGGGTAAAAGCCGGGTTGCAGAAGACGATGCGCGCCTGCGGATCGGTGATCGAGATGGCGATCGAGGACTGCTCGACCACTTCGAGAAACACACCCGGCGGTAGCGATGGTTCCACCCCACCCTCGTTCGACCGGGCGGCTCCGACGCCACTGCTGACGGTTAACATGCCTGACTCCATCCACACCTCCAGAGCTCTGTTGGCAATACCACAAATTGTCGGACTTGATGCGGCTTGCATAACCATCCGTTGTCATACCCGCAACAATGCAAGAGCCAAGCCGCGACGCCACCTGCTTTGGCTTCCACTGGAACATTCGAGATTCACCCCGACAAAACCACACAAAAATTAGTGGTATCAAGCAGTTTCCTCTGCTGCTGCGCCTCCCCGCACCAGAGTTGCAGCCCATTTTTGGTGCGAATGCGCCATTACTGCTCAAGGGGTGAAGGCACCGGGCAGCTGGCATGGCTTTCGCTACGAGAGGATCAGCGTTCACTGGATGATGAGGCAAACATGAAGGAGCTGTTGTTGATGGCGTTGGCCAACGGTCTGGTCAACAACGTGGTGTTATCACGATTTCTCGGGCTGTGCTCCTTCATGGGAGTCTCCAACAAGATCGAGTCGGCGATGGGGATGGCGATGGCCACCACCTTCGTACTGACCATGTCCACCTGTGTCGGCTGGTTGATCGAGCATCTGATCCTGCAGCCCCTGGGGCTGGAGTACCTGCGGCTGCTGGCCTTCATCATGGTCATCGCCTCGCTGGTCCAGCTCACCGAGCTGTTCGTCGCCAAGCAGAGCCCGGAGCTGCACCGCACCTTAGGGATATTCCTGCCGCTCATCACCACCAACTGCGCCGTGCTGGGCATCGCCCTGCTGACGGTGCAGGAGAAACTCAGCTTCCTGGAAACCCTAGTCTATGGCCTGAGTTCGGCGCTGGGTTTCTCGCTGGTCATAGTGCTGTTCGCCGGGATGCGCGAACGGCTGGAGCAGACCGCCCAGCCGGCGCTGTTCAAGGGGGCCCCCTTGAGCTTCATCACCGCCGGGATCCTGGCCATGGCCTTTGCCGGCTTTGCCGGGCTGGCCGGTTGAGAGGAGGAGAGATCCATGATGTTACTCATTTCGTTGCTGGCCATCCCCCTGCTGGCAGTCGCCATCGGCTCAGCCCTCGGCTATGCCGCCATCCATCTACGGGTTGAACGCGATCCGCTGATCGATCAGATCAGTGCCCTGCTGCCCAATGGCCAGTGTGGCCAGTGTGGCTTCCCCGGTTGCGGCCAGGCAGCGCAGGCCATCGTCGATGGCAAGGCCGGGCCTGGTTGCTGCCCACCCGGCGGCCCGGCACTGGCCGAGAAGATAGCGGCCCTGCTCGGCGTGTCGCTCGGGGCCAGCGACTCCCGCGGCCCCCTGGTAGCCGCCATCGATGACAGCGCCTGCTGCACGGTGTCATCGCCGATGCCTGCACCGGCTGTGGTCTCTGCACCAACGTCTGTCCACACGGTGGTATCAGCCTCTACCCGGATCTGCAATTCGCCGCTCCACTCGTCAAACCGCAACTCGGAGGATCCCGACATGCTTAAGGCACGCATCAAGCCCCATGGCGGCATTCACCCGGACAGCCACAAGGAGCTGACCAACCAGCAGGAAATCCGTACCCTGCTGCCACCCTGGCGGTTGATCCTGGCGTTGCGCCAGCACGCCGGCGCCGCCGCCATCCCGGTGGTGGCCGTCGGTGACCAGGTGGCCGCCAACCAGTTACTGGCCAAGGCCAATGGCCGCTTCTCGATGCCGATCCACGCGCCGCTGGCGGCGACTGTCACCGCCATCGAACCCGGCGAACGGGGCGCCATCACCCTGCGGGTCGCCGCCGAACCCTTCAAGAGCGTCTCGCCACCGCTGCACCGCGATCTGAGCCAACTCGAGCGTGAAGAGCTGATCGCCCTGATTGCCGATGCGGGCATCGTCGGCATGGGCGGCGCCATGTTCCCCACCGCCGACAAGCTGCGTCTGTCGCTGGCTCACCCCATCGACACCCTGATCATCAATGGCAGCGAGTGTGAACCCTATCTGACCTGCGACGATCGCTTGATGCAGGAGCAGGGGGTGCAGATCCTCGGTGGCATCCGCTATTTGCTACAAATCACCGGCGCCAGCCGCTGCTTCATCGGCATCGAGGCCAACAAGCCGGAAGCGCTGGCCAGCATGGATATCCTCTGCCACGACGAACCGGCCGTGGAGGTGGTCTCGCTGCCGCCGCTCTATCCGATGGGATCGGAAAAGCAGCTCATCGAAGCGGTGACCGGCCTGCAGGTTCCCAGCGGCAAGCTCTCCGCCGATGTCGGGGTGCTGGTGCAGAATGTCGCCACCTGCATCGCCGTGTTCCATGCCCTGCGCTTCGGTCGCCCACTGACCCATCGCGTGATCACCGTCAGCGGGGATGCGCTGGAACAGCCGACCAATGTCTATGTTCCCATTGGCATGCCCATCAGCGAGATCGTCAGCCAGTGCGGTGGCCTGAAGGCCACGCCAGCGCGCATCGTGCTCGGCGGCCCCATGATGGGCAAGGCCATCGACAACATCCATGCCCCAGTCACCAAGGGGACCAGCGGCATCCTGCTACTGACCCGCGAGGAGGTGCCGCGCACCAAATCCAGCGCCTGTGTGCGTTGCGGTCGCTGCGTGGCAGCCTGCCCGATGAGCCTGACCCCCCTCGAGCTGGTCGGCGCCTTGCGCCAGGATCAGCTGCAGCAGGCCTGCGATCTGGGGCTGACCGACTGCCTGCTCTGTGGCTCCTGCGCCTATGTCTGCCCGGCCGCCATCCCGCTCACCGAATTCTTTGACTGGGGGAAACAGAGTCTGCAACGCCGTCGGCTGCAGGAACAAAAATCCGAGCGCACCCGTCAGCAGGGCGAGGCTCGTCGTGAACGGTTGCAGCGTGAAGCGGCCGAGAAGGAAGCGGCCAAGGCCGCCAAGGCGGCTGCGGCACCCCGTCGCCCGCGTCGACAAACCACGGAGGAGGAAGCCTCATGAGCCTACGCGCCCCCCATGCCCATGAAGGGATCACCATCCCGACCCTGATGTTCAAGGTCACGCTGGCACTGTTGCCCGCGGCGCTGCTCGGCGTGCTGCAATTTGGCGTTCCGGCCCTGTTCTTGTTGCTGGCCACCCTGGCGGCCGCACTGGTCTGCGAGGCGATCGGCCGCCGCCTGAACCGCCAGAGCGAGGGCCACCTCAGCGATGGCTCGGCCCTGCTGACCGGCTTGCTGCTGGCCATGAGCCTGCCGCCCCACGCCCCAGTCTGGCTCGGGGTGCTGGGTGCCGCCTTCGCCATCCTGTTCGGCAAGCAGATCTATGGCGGCCTGGGGCAGAACCTCTTCAACCCGGCCATGCTGGCGCGGGTGGTGCTGCTGATTGCCTTTCCGGTGGAGATGACCCACTGGACCCAGCCCAGCGACTTTATGGCGGGCAACTGGTACGGCCTGAACATCGACGGCCTCTCCGGCGCCACCACGCTGGGGCTGCACAAGGAGGGGAAAGCCCAGTTCGATCTGCTGGCCCACCTCAGCGGCATGAGCGCCGGTAGTCTCGGCGAGACCGCCGCCCTGCTGCTGACCCTGGGCGGCCTGTGGCTGATGCAACAACGGGTCTTCACCTGGCATGTGCCGGTTGCCACCCTGGCCTGCTGCCTGCTCCCCGGCTGTCTGCTGTGGTGGTTCGACCCCAGCGCCATCGTGCAGCCCATGGCCCAACTGACCAGTGGCGGCCTGCTGCTCGGCGCCTTCTTCATCGCCACCGATCCGGTCACCAGCCCGACCAGTGCCCGGGGCAAGCTCTGGTTCGGTGCGGGCCTGGGGGCGCTCATCTTCGTGATCCGCGCCTTCGGCAACTTCCCCGAAGGGGTCGCCTTCGCTGTGCTCATCATGAACGCCGCCACCCCCCTCATCGATAACTTCACCCGGCAGTCCATCTATGGCCGTCCAGAGCGGGAGGAACAGGCATGACCACCACGACCCTGGCGCTGCGTGAGCGCCCCGCCTTTCTCGGTGCCCTGCTCGGCGGCTTCGCCCTGCTGGTCTGTGGTGCCGTGGCCCTGAGCTCCACCCTGACCACACCGCTCATCACCCTGCGCCAGCAGGAGGATACCCAGCGCCTGCTGGCCCAGGTGTTGCCCAACCAGGCCTACGATCAACTGCCGAGCAAGGAGGAGCTGACGCTGACCTTGGGCGGCACTCCGGTGCACTTCTTCCGCGCCCGTCAGGGAGGGAAAGTGACGGCCATCGCCCTGTTTGCCGCACCCCGCGGTTATGGTGGCGAAATCCACCTGCTGCTCGGTATCGATGCCGCTGGCACCCTGACCGGCGTGCGCGTCATCAGCCATACCGAAACGCCGGGGCTGGGCGACAAGATTGAAACCGCCAAGAGCGACTGGATCCTCGGCTTCGACGGCCTCTCCCTGCACAAGCCCGATGCGCAGGGGTGGCATGTGAAGAAGGATGGCGGTCAGTTCGACAGCTTCACCGGCGCCACCATCACACCGCGCGGCGTGGTCAAGGGGGTACACGAGAGCCTGCAGCTGTTTGCCCGTTACCAAAATGAACTACTGGATCGCAAGGAGTAGTCCCATGGAAAAGATCTCGTATCGCGCCCTGCTGGCCGATGGCCTGTGGCACAACAATGTCATCTTCACCCAGTTGCTGGCCCTCTGCCCCCTGATGGCCGTCACCACCACGGCCACCAACGGCCTGGGGATGGGGCTGGTCACCGCCGCCGTGTTAACCGTCTCCAACCTGCTGGTCTCCCTGATCCGCCATCAGGTGCCCAACCAGATCCGCATTCCCATCTTCACCCTGCTGATCGCGGCCCTGGTGACCCTGGTCGATCAGGCGATGAACGCCTGGTTACACGATCTGCACCGGGTGCTCGGCCTGTTTATCGCGCTCATCGTCGTCAACTGCGCCATCCTCGGCCGTGCCGAAGCCTTTGCCATCAAGAACCGACCATTGGCGGCCACCGTCGATGGCATCGCCACCGGACTGGGCTTTACCCTGGGCCTGGTCCTGGTCGGCGGCTGCCGGGAGATCCTCGGCAGCGGCACCCTGTTCAGCGGGGCCAGTCTGCTGCTCGGCCCCCACTTCCAGTTTATGGAGCTGACCCTGCTGCCGGGCTACCGGGGCTTCTTGCTGATGATGTTGCCACCGGGTGGTTTCATCATGATGGGCCTGCTGCTGGGGGCCATTCGCCTAGCCAAGCGGGTCTTCAGCAAGGCCAAAGACTCGGCAGCCGTTGGAGCCACCGAGGTAGTGGAAGCTCAAGGAGGATGTCAGCCATGAAAATCAGTGTTGCCCACGCCCGCGGAGCCCGCGGTAACTGGTACCACCTCGATCTGCCAGAGCCGGTGACCGCCCTGCAAGCGCTGCAAGCCTCACCGCTGCTGGCCCAGTATCCGGATCTGGATCCGGCCAGCCACAAACTCGGCATTTTTGGCAAACCCTGCAAGCCGGATACCCAGCTGCAGCCCGGAGATCGGGTCGAGATCTACCTGCCGCTCAACCGCGTCATCAGCGATGACGACGAGGATGACGAGTAACAAACAATACCGAGGGCGGCCCTGGCCGCCTGCCTCTTAACCAGGCCCCGCCGGTGGCGGGGCCGCTGCAGACCTGCCTATTTTTCCATCGCTCTTCGACAAGGAGTCACCATGTACCCACTGCTATTTCGGGGCCGACTGTGCCTCACGCTACTGCTTAGCCTGCTGCCAGGGCTCGCCATGGCCGCCGAGACCCATGGCATGCCGACCCTCGGCGGCGTTCGTATCGAGTTCATCCTGTTTGCGCTGACCCTGCTCGGTGTCGCCCTGTTCCACCACTACACCATGTGGATCTCGCTAGGGGGTCTCGCCGCGGTACTGCTCAGCAAGTATCTGTTCCTCGCCGATTTCTCCATGCTGCATCACCTGTTGGGCGGTGGCGGCGAGGAGGGCGAGTGGCGGGTGCTGCTCAACCTCATCGGTCTGCTGTTCGGTTTTGCCATCCTGGCCAAACACTTTGAAGAGTCGGAGCTGCCGCAGATCCTGCCCAAATACCTGCCCGATGACTGGAAGGGGGGCTTCGTCTTGCTGGCCATGGTTTTTGTCATCAGTGCCTTCCTCGACAACATAGCCGCCGCCATGATCGGTGGTGCCATCGCCTTCGTGGTGTTCAACAAGCGGGTCCACATCGGCTACCTGGCAGCCATCGTCGCCGCCAGTAACGCCGGGGGCGCAGGCTCCGTAGTCGGCGATACCACCACGACTCTGATGTGGATCGATGGAGTCAATCCACTGCATGTGCTGCATGCCTATGTCGCCGCCGCGGTGGCGCTGGTGCTGTTTGGCTTCATCGCCTCGCGGCAGCAGGATGCCTACCAGCGCATCATCAAGGATGCCCCCATCGGCATCCAGGTGAACTGGCAGAAGCTGGCCGTGGTGGGTCTGATCCTGGTGCTGGCTATCGCCAGCAACTATTTCCTCGACTTCCCAGCCCTCGGCGTCTGGGTCGCCATATTGATCAGCGCCCTGCGGGTCAAAACCCCCTGGCAGGAGCTGAAGAACGCCACCGGTGGCACCATCTTCCTGATGGGGCTGGTGACTTGCGCCTCCTTGATGCCGGTGGATGAGCTACCACCCGCCAGTTGGCTAACCACTTTCTTCCTCGGTTTCATCTCGGCGGTGTTTGACAACATTCCGCTGACCAAGCTCTGTCTGGAGCAGGGCGGCTACGACTGGGGCGTGCTGGCCTACGCCGTCGGCTTTGGTGGCTCCATGCTCTGGTTTGGCTCCTCGGCCGGTGTCGCCCTCTCCAACATGTATCCGGAATCCCGCTCGGCGGTACGCTGGGTGCGCCATGGCTGGCATGTGGCGGCCGCCTATGTGATCGGCTTCTTTGTCATGCTGGCCCTGGTGGGCTGGGCGCCACACGCCCCACATAAGGAGACCCTGGCCGAGACCCCGGCTCAGGTAGCCCCGGCCACTAACCGATCCTGAAGTACACTCCTGAAGACCCACTTTGCATTGCTGTTATGCAGCCCTCGACCAGAGCTCATTGTTTAGAGCTCATGGGTATCAAGGGCTTTTTTGGTTCCGGCTCTACCCCAGCAATGCGTATATGGATCCGGTTCGCGACCTGCGGTCGCTCCTACAAGTGGATGAATGGAATTTGGGTGGGCTGTTGTAGGAGTCGAGCGTAGCTCGCGAACCTGCGGGGGTCTGACATCGGTTCGCGACCTGCGGTCGCTCCTACAAGTGGATGAATGGAATTTGGGTGGGCTGTTGTAGGAGTCGAGCGTAGCTCGCGAACCCGCAGGGGTCTGACATCGGTGGCAACTTAGTCAGCGTGCGACGGCGGAACAAGCTGGCGCAGGAAATCGACAGGGCCCCACCATTTGTCGGATCCCCCACAGCACAAACCCCACACCCAATAATCCAACCTCATATATATCAATAGGTTATGAAAGACGCATTCAGGCACTCATGTTGCACCTCATCCGATAGCCAACCGATTCGCAAGGAGAACGCTCATGGCCAAAGTAGGTATTTTTTTCGGAAGTGACACCGGCAAGACCCGCAAGGTTGCCAAGATGATCCACGAAGCCCTGGCCAGCGACGCCGTCGCCGCCCCGGTCAATATCAACAAGGCCAGCATCGACGATCTGCTGGCCTTTGATGCCCTGATCCTGGGCACCCCCACCCTGGGCACCGGCCAACTACCGGGGCTGGATGCCGAGTGTCAGGCCGAGAGCTGGGGCGAGTTCGTGCCCGAGCTGGAGAGTGCCGATCTGGCCGGCAAGACGGTGGCGCTGTTTGGTCTGGGCGATCAGCAGAGCTACCCGGATGACTTCGTCAGCGCCATGGGCGAGCTGTATGACCTGGTGAGCGGCGCCGGTGCCGAGGTGGTAGGCTTCTGGCCCAACAGCGGCTA
>JAYRLO010000116.1:0-8578 GCA_041905215.1 Aeromonadaceae bacterium | reverse complement strand
TCCGGTGCCGATCTGAACTATGCCCGCGAGCTGGCGCGCGAAGCGGGTTGCAACGCCAAGATCGTCGCCAAGGTTGAACGTGCCGAAACAGTCGCCACCGATGAAGCCATGGAAGACATCATACTGGCCTCCGATGTGGTCATGGTCGCCCGTGGTGACCTGGGCGTCGAAATCGGTGACTCCGAGCTGATGGGTGTACAGAAGAAGCTGATCCGCACCGCTCGTCGTCTGAACCGTGTCGTGATCACCGCCACCCAGATGATGGAATCGATGATCAAGGCGCCGCTGCCGACCCGTGCCGAAGTCATGGACGTCGCCAACGCCGTCCTCGATGGCACCGATGCCGTGATGCTCTCCGCCGAAACTGCCGCCGGTGACTTCCCGATTGAGACGGTCACCGCCATGGCCAACGTCTGCCTCGGCGCCGAAAAGCACCCGAGCGTCAACGTCTCCAACCACCGCATGAACTACACCTTCACCTCGGTCGAAGAGACGATTGCCATGTCCACCATGTATGCCGCCAACCACATGGCCGGCATCAAAGGGATCGTCGCGCTGACCGAGTCCGGTACCACGCCAGAGCTGATGTCTCGTCTGAGCTCAGGTCTGCCAATCTTCGCTCTCTCCCGTCACCAGCAAACCCTGAACTGGGCCAGCCTGTACCGCGGCGTGACCCCGGTATTCTTCGATGGCGATGAAAACAAGCCGGTTATCGACGTCTGCCGCGATGCCCTGAATGTGCTCACCGATCTGGGCTACCTGAAGTCTGGCGATCTGGTGCTGTTCACCCATGGCGACAAGATTGAAACCACAGGCTCCACCAACACCTGCAAGATCCTGACGGTCGAATAATCGATCTGCGGATTGGCAGCCAAAAGCCCCTTCGGGGGCTTTTTTCATGGAGCTGTTCCTGCCTTGAGCGAAATACCCCGCGGCGGCAGGGCGACTTGACACCGACACGCCGTGAATCCATCCATGGATGGCTCGAAGACATCATCCCTGATACCTACGGTCGATTTTTAAGTTATCCCTGCCTCTGCTTTCACATCCATGTGTTACGCGATCTGGATGCAGCGCTTTTTCATCTCGCCTCGCCAGCGGCCATTTGAGAATAATTTGCAAAAACTGCCCAAAACCCGCGTTGTATGCTCGTCTTCCCGGCGAACTTTCGCTAAAGTGTGACCTCTATCGCATGCCTATTCAGGCCAATTTATGTGCTAAGGAATGAGTGATGTTGTCTTGGTTTGAACGCCTGATCCGGCCATTTCCAGCAGAAGAGCCAACCCAGCCGCCCAATACCCTGTATGCCTTCTGCCGTCATTACACCAAAGGCATGGAAGTCTATCTGCTATTGATGTCGGTGCTAACGGCCCTGATTGCCGTTGCCGAAGTGTCGCTGTTCGGCTTTTTGGGGCAACTGGTGGATTGGCTAGTCGCTCACAATCCACAGACTCTGTTTGCCGAAGAGGGAATGCGGCTGCTGTGGATGACCCTGCTGATGCTGGTCGGTTTACCACTGCTGGTGACCGTTCATTCACTGCTGGTCCATCAGACCCTGCTCGGTAACTACCCCATGGTGATCCGCTGGCTGGCCCACCGTTACCTGCTCAAGCAGAGCGTCTCCTTCTATGGCAATGACTTTGCCGGACGCATTGCCACCAAGGTGATGCAAACGTCACTGGCGGTGCGCGAAACCGTGATGAAATTGCTCGATGTGCTGGTCTATGTGCTGGTCTACTTCACCTCCATGGTGGTGATGGTCGCCCAATCCGAATGGCGCATGAAATTCACGATGCTGGTCTGGCTGTTGCTCTACATCGGCGTGCAATTCTATTTTGTTCCCCGATTGCGAGATGTCTCGGCGGCCCAGGCCGAGTCTCGCTCCATGATGACGGGCCGGATCGTCGACAGCTATACCAACATCCAGACCGTCAAGCTCTTCTCCCATACCCGCCGCGAGGCTGACTACGCCCGGGAGGGGATGCAGGAGTTCATGGACACCGTCTATCAGCAGATGCGCCTGGCCACCGGAGTCAGCGTCTGTGTGCAGATGCTCAACTACTTGCTGGCCTTTGCGGTCGCCGCGCTATCGATCTGGCTCTGGATGCAAAGTGCCATCACGGTCGGCGCCATCGCCATCGCCATCAGCCTGGCGCTGCGGCTCAACGGCATGTCGCAATGGATCATGTGGGAAGTGAGCATGCTGTTTGAAAATATCGGCACCGTGCTCGATGGCATCACCACGCTGGCCAGACCGCAAGAGGTTCAAGACCAGCCGGATGCCCCCTCACTGCATCCGCAGCGCGGCGAGGTTCGTTTTGAACAGGTCGATTTCCACTACGGCAAGGGCTCCGGCATCCTCGACAAGCTGGATTTGACGATCCGCCCTGGCGAGAAAATCGGCTTGGTGGGCCGCTCGGGAGCCGGCAAGTCGACTCTGGTCAACCTGCTGTTGCGTTTCTACGATGTCGAGGGTGGACGTATCCTCATCGATGGCCAGGACATCAGCCTTGTATCCCAAGAGAGTCTGCGCGCCCACATCGCCATGGTGACGCAAGACACCTCACTGCTGCACCGATCCGTGCGCGAAAATATCCTGTATGGTCGTCCGGATGCCAGCGAGGCCGAGATGATTGACGCGGCGCGCAAGGCTGAGGCGCTGGAATTTATCGCGACGCTCTCCGATCCGAAGGGCCGCACCGGCTTTGATGCACAAGTCGGTGAGCGCGGGGTCAAACTCTCCGGCGGGCAGCGTCAGCGGATTGCCCTCGCCCGGGTTCTGCTCAAAGATGCGCCTATCCTCATCATGGACGAGGCCACCTCGGCGCTGGACTCCGAAGTCGAAGCCGCGATCCAGCAAAGCCTGGATGCCCTGATGGCGGGTAAAACCGTCATCGCGATCGCCCACCGACTCTCGACCATAGCCGCCATGGATCGTCTGATCGTGATGGATCATGGCCGCATCGTCGAACAGGGGACGCACAGTGAACTGATTGCTCTCGGTGGCATCTACGCACAACTGTGGGCTCACCAGACCGGTGGCTTCATCGGTCATGACATGACAGAGCCAGGCGCAGAGGCGTGACAAGCGGATGCCCGTATTCGACCACGAAACGGGCGCCACTCCTTGGATATGCGGATAATTACGACAACTTGCTGCTTTGTTGTGCGAACGATTCACGGAGATGCAATTACTGCTTGCGGCAACTGAAGATCCTGTTAGGATGCACCACATCGGACGCGGGGTGGAGCAGCATGGTAGCTCGTCGGGCTCATAACCCGAAGGTCGTAGGTTCAAATCCTGCCCCCGCAACCAAATTTGAAAGGCCTGAAACTATGTTTCAGGCCTTTTGCGTTTCTGCGCCACATCCCCCCTCAGCGAGGATCACGGCGGCGAAGCAGCCCCCTCGGCGCGCGCATCATCACTCTCGCTTTTAAGTTTGCGCTCGAAGTCACGACGCACCACGGCCAAGGCCGCCAGCACCGTCTTGGCTGGTATCTGGTTGTTTTCCAGCAACTCAATCAGATCTACGGCCAGAACCAAGTGGTCCGGCGCCTCCTGTAACGACATCACCAACATCCTTTCAGACAAAAAATAGCCCAGTGAGCAGTGAGCTGACTGGGCAAAGACATATGTTTAATTGCAGTGGCATATATATAGAGTGCCGAGTGACAGAGAAGTTCACCGCCGAAGCAAATAAATTTCGAGATTTCGCCAGAAAGGCCCAAAGCATTCCGAAGCTGCAACCACAACCGGAGCCCGCCCCTCTCTTTTGTGGGAGACCCAGCGGCGGTGCGGCAACCTGACGCCGACACGACGTGAATCCATCCGTGGAGTCTCGAAGGCATCATCCCTGATGCCTACGGTCGGCTTACATGTTATCCGCACCACCGCAGCCATCTTTCGTTAAATCATCAACGCGAAAAGCCCAATCACTCCTCCCTGGCCTTAACCTCTTGAAGTCGATCGCGTTTGACCCATCCTTCCGTATCTTTACCGTGAGAATCAATATACATGACGGATACAAAGTCTGAGTATTCCGTATATGCATTCACCTGATCACCGGGAATGATAAATATATTCTTCTGAATACATCGAGCATCTGGAGCTGAATGAAAAAATATCCGACCAGTCCCAGTTGCCTCGTACAAGGAGCCAGCTGGGTAGATATAAATATCACTCTTGTAGTTTTCATTATCCAATAGATCACAACTCATCTCTGCGTGAGTTGAAAAATGGACTGCAAGTAAAAACACTATGCACATAGTTCGATAGCACTTACTCAAATGAAACATCGAAATCATATTCACGCTCCGTCAACCTATCATACGCAACACTCCTCACAGTTGAATCACCATTTTCACACTCTTTATTTGAAACGACTTTTCCATTTTTGACAACCGCCACCCCCTCTTTAAACACATAATCTTCACCGCTATGATGGGTTATTTCATATAGATAATAGTCATAACCTTTATTGCTGAATTTAATGCGGGTCTGCCCCCCACCATTCATGGGGACAGAAGATAAATAAAACTTATTTTGCATGCCGCTTTCTTGGATAATAAAATTTACATAACCATTTTTTAAATTGACATAGGAAACAACTCCAGAGTCACTCTCAGAGAGTAAGTATTCATTTACCCCAGACACACACTTGAAATATATAACCCCTTCAGCGTGCAACTCACCCACAAACAGAATTAGCAAACTAAAGCACCATATATTCATCATTACCCTTTTAAACATATCAGACTCCTATATTAAAATTACGTTTGATTGCGGATAGCTTTCTTCTGCGGTCATCGATGCCATTCAGTCCATTGTTTATGATGGTTGTGGCAGCCTCAATATCATCACGATCTGCGGCAGCATTGATCCGATAGTGGAACCAATAAAAACAAGCTGATTCAACAGAGAACTCCAAATCAGTGCTCAATAAGTCAGGTTCTTGTAAAAAATCACGATGTCTCTCTGGAAATCTCTGATTATGTGCATTTGTAAATACCCTATAGTTTCTTTTCCCTGTTAGCTGTATTAGACCCCTCCCCCGATATTTATAACCATCACCACTGCTTTCATCCTCATTATCCATTCGATTGGCGTATACCAAATTACCCAAATGCTCCGGATTATGGGCGTAGGAGTCCGAATTCGACCACAAACCATTTCTCGTTGACAATCGTCCCTGTCGGCAGTCATCTTGGGAGGCATCATATTGGGATGATCCGCGCCGGCAGCCATAGACCTCCCGCATCCGCCGCGGGCTATAATTTAGATTCTCAGCTCTGGGCTGGAATTTCGATTCATGTGCGACTTGGGCCAAGAAATGACAAATACGCAATGGTGTATTAATTTCATAGGCCTGCATATATTCGTTCAAATACCGCAACAGCAAGCTGCAATCATGGCGTTCAATGCCAGGAACCAGCACCGAGAGCATTTCCAACACGACCAGCACACTCTGAGCCACCACAGGCATTAACTGATTGATCAGCACCAGGGGGTGAAAGAAATACAGTGGGGCAGTGAAGTGATCCAGTGCCAGCTGACTAAGCCGTTGCTCCTCCAGCACTAACGCTTGCTGCAGGGGGTCGCCAGCAGCGCCTCTGGTCAGCGCTTGCTGCTTGAGGCGTTGCAGGTGGCCAGACACTTGCTGCCGCCAGGCCGGACTCCATTCGCTCGGGTGCTTGATGATGCACTTATGCAGTTGCTCGCGGTGGGCGGGGTCTCGCAAGGCTGCAGCAACCTCGGCGGCATCCACGCTACCGTCTTGGTTGCGGTCCAACTGCTGGCAGATATTGGCAAACAGCGTCGGAGTTGCGGATGGCAGCAGAACTATCTCACCGTCATCGAACCCACCATCCACGACCGTAAAGCCCAGACGTGCCAGATCAAACTGGCTGATGGGAGAAACCTCCTGTTCACGAACATAGACATCATGGAGCGAGGCAAAACCACTGCGAACCGTGTCTAACTCACACCAACTGACCCCTTGACTATCCTGCTCGCGCCGCCGGATAGCCACCAGTTGGTCGGGATCCGGGCATTGCCCCCGCTCGGAAAATTGGCATCCGCTATCTTGTTGCCGCTTATCAAATAACAGCTCATCGCCACGCAGTCGCACAAATGACGCCCCATGGGTCAATCCGGCCTGGTTGCCAAGCAGATGGAGCAGAGCCTCCTCCTGGTCATCACTAAACAGCTCGATATGCGCCCGATACTCGTCACTGTAATGGCCCAGCGCCAACGGTTCGGCCGGTGCCTGGTAGCGCCCGAGAAAGCCGATCGCCTCGCCAGCCCGGATCGGGATCTGGCACTCGACTATCTGATCAAATTGCTCAGGGGGAAGCGGCTGTTGCTCCAGCAGATGGTCATTGATCGTCAGCCACACCTGCCCTGTGACCGGCTCAGTACTGGAGCCAGAAACCCCCTCCAGCACTCGGCATGGCGCTATCATCGTGGGGCGCCCCGCAAGCAGGATTTGGCGCTGAACCAGACGATCAAACTGCACGCGGCTGCCCACCTGCAGCCGCCCCTCCAGGCTGTCATCGCTCTGCAACGCCTGGGCGGTTCGATAGATGGCGGATGGATTGCGCAGTGTGGCGACCACCCGTGATGACCAGTAGGCCGGCATGGCTCGACCGCCAACTTGTTGCGAGATCGCCTGGTGCTCGACGTACTCATCGCAATCGGCAACCCAAACTTCGCTCTGCAATGCCACCCGCCGCTGCGAGCCCCGCGCCTTCTGACTTACCCGCCCCTTGATAAACCGCAGGGTTCGCTCCCGTGGCCCCGATGAGGTTGACTCCACGATGACCAGCGAGGTGCTGGGCGCATCGAGCAGTGTGATGATGCTACCCGCCCCGAGTTTGCCCAGCCGACGCTGCACATCCTCACCCTCCCGGACATAAAGTCGCTGCTTGAGTCGCACAATCCGTTCATTTGCCACCGTCGGCTGATAGCTTTGGTAATCGGCCAAATGCATATAGAGGCTGTAAAAACGCAGTCGATTGCAGTCGCCCGCAGCATCCCCGTCACCACCAGAAGACGTAGCCGTGTGAGTGCTCCCGGAGTGGCAGCTGGCCGAACAGTAGTCATGGCGGATGAGGCAAAAGCCGGTGCTATAGGCCAGTGAATTCCCCCGCCACTCCTGGCGTGGGTAGCTGCGGTTGAGGCGATAGGCGACGACAGTGCCATCCATCATGCAACGCAGTGGGTACTTATCTTTATGGTGCGGCACCGAACGATCGGAAAGATGAATACCGCCATGCCACGAACGATT
This sequence comes from Aeromonadaceae bacterium, assembly GCA_041905215.1. Classification (GTDB taxonomy): domain Bacteria; phylum Pseudomonadota; class Gammaproteobacteria; order Enterobacterales; family Aeromonadaceae; genus Pseudaeromonas. The sequence continues at coordinate 1,292 of JAYRLO010000116.1, read as the reverse complement.
AGCCCCGAGCACAAATTGCCCTGCTGTTTCAGATGCGATCACGGCTTCGAGCTCGGCCAACGTGGTAAATGGTTGCCCATCGCCCCGACAGACAGGAAAGCTAAGTTGGCTGGCCACAGGAGCTGATGCTGCGGGCTGGCCAGTCACGACTCGAGGGCTCTCATCTGGTGGCGGTGTCGGCTCCCCAGGCGTGGAGCTCTGAGTCAAATCAGGTTGCAGAGTCTGGCTTTGAACCATAGGGCAAGCTCCAAAGGCAAGCGGTGGCACGAAAACAACGCGAGCAAGCATGGCATGGCTCGCGCGCAACCGGATCCTGATGAAACAGTCAGCCCCCGCGGCAAACCTGCCATGTGGCAAAAAATAGGCAACCGACAGCCAGACGCTTAAAAGTGGTTGACCCCACAGCCGCTTTCCCCTAAATTAGCGCCCCGTTGCCACCCTCGGTGGATGACCCGTAAAGCCCTGATGCTAATCGGTGTCAAAAGGTGATGAACTCGCGCCTAAACAAGAGTTCAAAAACGGTGAGGTGTCCGAGTGGCTGAAGGAGCACGCCTGGAAAGTGTGTATACGGCAACGTATCGAGGGTTCGAATCCCTCCCTCACCGCCATCTTGAAAAGAGAGCTGCAGTAATGCGGCTTTTTTTGTACCTGAAATTCCCGCACTAGCTTGTGGGAGGGGGTGAGAACCCTCGTGGGTTCGAGCCGAGCGAAGCGAGACAACATCGCGCAGCGATGGCCCCGCAGGGGGGCGCGCCAGCGCATAATCCCTCCCTCACCGCCATATAAAAGAAAGAGCCCTATCGCAAGATAGGGCTCTTTCTTTTATGCGGTGATGGGAGGATTTGATTCGACCCCTTGTTCGACAAATCGGCAGGATAGCCGATTTGGACGGCGGAACGCCGCCCGCAGGGCGAACGCCATGGATGGCGTGAGTTATATCCCGACCGAGAATCAGCGCACCCCTTGTCATTGCCACATCTCCCGGCCAGGAACCATCGCTCCCCTTGTCATTGCCACATCTCCCGCACGGGAGCCAACGCTCCCCCGCTATTGGCGGCGAACTCTGACGTAATTGCCACCGCTAGCAGACCCCAGCGGGTTCGCGAGCTACGCTCGACTCCTACAACAGCCACCCAAACTCCATTCACCCACCTGTAGGAGCGACCGCTGGTCGCGAACCGGAACCATCAACGCATCGCTGGGACAGAGGCGTTTTGCGGCCACATGCCTGAACGACGACACGCACCACTCAGGCGTCCCTGCCCTCGACCCTACCCGCGCCTCACATTTAT
>JAYRLO010000115.1:0-8590 GCA_041905215.1 Aeromonadaceae bacterium | reverse complement strand
AGATTTTCATAGCGTTCCAAGGCTTCACTAAATAGTGTGATGTCGAGCCGACCGGAACGATCGTCGATGGTCAGGATCCCCATGCGGTTTCCCCGCTTGGTGACCAGAACCCGTGCGGCTATGACCAATCCTGCCGCCGTGGTGATCTTGTCCCGCTCGGTGGGGTGCAAGTCACACAGGCTGCCCGAGACATAGTGTCTAAGCTCTGGCAGGTACTGATTGATCGGATGACCGGTCAGGTAGAGCCCCAGGGTTTCCCGCTCCCCCTCCAGCCAAATCTTGTCTGGCCACTCCGGTACATCGGCAAAGCTGGGGCTTGGCAAGACCGAATCATCATCGGTGGCAAAGATATCGCCAAACAGATCGTTCTGACCGCGCGCCAGATCCTTGGCCTTCTGCTCCGCCGCCTTCATCGCCTCTTCCAGGCTGGCGGTCAACGCCGCGCGGTGGGGCCCCAGCCGATCCAGGGCTCCGGCCAGGATCAGCTTCTCCATCACCCGCTTGTTCAGGCGCTTGATGTCAACCCGATTACAGAAATCAAACAGATCGCGGAAGGGGCCACCGGCCTCGCGGGCCTCGATGATCGCCTCAATGGGCCCCTCACCCACCCCCTTGACCGCACCGATGCCATAGACGATGTGACCCTGCAGGTTGACGGTGAAACGGTACTGACCGCTGTTGACGTCCGGCGGTATGATGGTCAGCCCCATGCGCTGACACTCATCGACCAGGGTCACGATCTTGTCGGTGTTGTCCATATCCGCGGTCATCACCGCCGCCATGAACTCCGCCGGAAAGTGAGTCTTCAGCCACAGCGTCTGGTAGGAGACCAGCGCATAGGCCGCCGAGTGCGACTTGTTGAAGCCATAACCGGCGAACTTCTCCACCAGGTCGAAGATTTTCATCGCCAGCTCGCCGTCGACGCCGTTATTCACCGCCCCGGCTTCGAAACCGGCACGCTGCTTGGCCATCTCTTCGGGCTTCTTCTTCCCCATGGCGCGACGCAACATGTCGGCGCCACCGAGCGTATAGCCCGCCAGAGTCTGGGCGATCTGCATCACCTGCTCCTGGTAGAGGATGATGCCGTAGGTCGGATCCAGGATCGGCTTGAGCGACTCATGTTGCCACTGGACATCCGGATAGGAGATGGCTTCGCGACCGTGTTTACGGTCGATGAAGTTATCCACCATGCCCGATTGCAAGGGGCCCGGGCGGAACAGGGCCACCAGAGCGATCATATCTTCAAAACAGTCGGGCTTGAGGCGCTTGATCAGATCCTTCATGCCCCGCGATTCAAGCTGGAACACGGCGGTCGTCTTGCAGCCCAGCAGAGTCTTGAACGACGCCTTGTCGTCGAGGGGGATCGCTTCGATGCGAACCGTCGCCTTGCCTTCACGCGCCATGCGCGGATTGATCATGTCCAGCGCCCACTGGATGATGGTCAGGGTGCGCAACCCCAGGAAGTCGAACTTAACCAGACCTGCGTATTCGACATCGTTCTTGTCGAACTGGGTGACCGGATTGTTCCCCTCACCATCGCAATACAGAGGGGCAAAGTCGGTGATCTTGGTGGGCGCAATCACCACACCACCGGCATGTTTACCGGCGTTGCGAGTCACCCCCTCCAGGCGGCGCGCCATGTCGATCAGCGCCTTGACCTCTTCGTCCTGCTCGTAGAGCTCCGGCAGCTTGGGCTCGGCCTCAAACGCCTTGGCCAGCGTCATGCCCGGATCCGGCGGCACCAGCTTGGAGATACGGTCGCAGAAGCCGTAGGAGTGACCGAGTACGCGCCCCACGTCACGAATGGCTGCCTTGGCCGCCATGGTACCGAAGGTGATGATCTGCGAGACCGCCTCGCGGCCATACATCTCGGCGACGTGGTCAATCACCTCGTCCCGGCGATCCATGCAGAAGTCGACGTCGAAGTCGGGCATCGAGACCCGCTCCGGGTTCAGGAAGCGTTCGAACAGCAGATCGAATTCCAGCGGATCCAGATCGGTGATCTTCAATGCATAGGCGACCAGAGAGCCAGCCCCCGAGCCCCGCCCAGGACCTACCGGGATGTTGTGGTCCTTCGACCACTGAATAAACTCCATGACGATGAGGAAGTAGCCGGGGAAGCCCATCTGATTGATGACCTTGAGCTCGATATCCAGCCGCTCATCGTACTCGCCGCGTTTCTCGGCGCGAACTTGTGGATCGGGAAAGAGAAACTCCAGCCGCTCCTCAAGCCCCTCCTTGGAACGCAGCACCAGATAATCTTCCGTCGACATATCGCCGGTGGGGAACTTGGGCAGGAAATACTCACCGAGCCGTACCGTCACATTACAGCGCTTGGCTATCTCGACCGTATTTTCCAGGGCCTCGGGCAGATCGGCGAACAACTCGACCATCTGCTCCTGACTCTTCAGGTACTGCTGGGCGCTGAAACGCTTGGGGCGGCGGCTGTCGTCCAGCGTGTAGCCATCGTGGATGGCGACCCGGATCTCGTGGGCTTCGAAGTCCTCCTCATCGCGGAAGACCACCTCGTTGGTCGCCACCACGGGCAGCGCCGACTGCTGCGCCAACGCAACAGCCATGCGGATGTAGCTCTCTTCGTCGGTGCGCCCGGTACGGATTAACTCCAGATAGAAACGATCGGCGAAATGCTGCTGATAGAAGGCCACACAGCGCGCCACCATGGCCTCATTGCCCTTGAGCAGAAACTTGCCGACATCCCCCTCGCGGCCACCGGAGAGCAGTATCACCCCAGCCTGGTGTTCAACCAGCCACTGCTTGTCGATGACCGGCAATCCTTGCACATGCCCACGCAGATAGCCTTTGGAGATGAGCTGCACCAAGTTCTGCTGTCCGTCGTTGTCTATCGCCAGACCCGTCAGACGGAACAACTCCTCGCCGAGCTCACTGCTCTGCACCCAGAAATCGACGCCGACCAGGGGTTTCATCCCCTTGCCATGGGCTTCGCCATAGAAACGCACCAGGCCACACTGGTTCATCTGATCGGTGATGGCCATCGCCGGCATGCCATGCTCGGCAGCTCGTGCGACGAGCGGCTTGATCTTCTGTAGTCCATCGACCATCGAGAAGTCGGAATGGACGCGCAGGTGTATGAAACGAGGTTCTGCCATCTTCGTCGATCCCTTGCTCGGGCGAGTATCTGAGGGTTATTCCCCCCCCAGTGCAACACGCACCGGGCGGAAACTGCGTCTGTGGTATTCGGTGACGCCAAACTGTTGGAGGCGAGCCAGATGTTCGGCGGTCGGATAGCCCTTGTGCTGGGCAAAACCGTAATTCGGGAAGCGAACATCGAGTTCGGCCATCTCACGATCCCGAGTCACCTTGGCCAGGATCGAGGCGGCACTGATCTCGGCCACCTTGCTGTCACCTTTGACCACCGCCAGTGCAGGAATACCAAAATCTGGGGCGCGATTACCATCGACCAGCACGTAGCCGGGCACCAGCGGCAAGGCGGCAACGGCGCGCTGCATGGCGCGCATGGTAGCGTGCAATATGTTCAGTTCGTCAATCTCGGCGGGGGAGCAACGACCGATGGCGTAGGCCAACGCCTTGTCGACGATCTCGTCATACAGCGCCAGTCGTTTCTTCTCGGAGAGTTTTTTGGAGTCATTGAGGCCCAGGATCGGACGCGCCGGATCCAGGATCACCGCCGCCGTCACTACATCACCAACCAGGGGACCACGACCAACCTCATCCACACCCGCCATCAGGGTCTGGCGCGGATCACAGGGGTAAATAAAATCGCTCATGAGGCATCCAGTAGCTGCAAGACGGCCTCGGCCGCCTGCTTGTCGGCATCACAGCGGATCAACTGGTGCAGTTGGGTGAATTGCTCGAGCAGTGCCGAGTTATCCTGCGCCAACAACATCGCTAGCTCCCGACAGATCGCCTCCGGCGTGCAGCCATCCTGAATCAGCTCGGGGACCAACTGACGCCCAGCGAGCAGGTTCGGCAACGCAAAGGTACGGATCTTGACCAACCGCTGCCCAATCCAGTAGGTCAGCGCATTGACCTTGTAACCCACCACCATAGGCCGTTTGACCAGCATGGCTTCGAGCGTCGCCGTCCCCGAGGCTAGCAATATTGCATCACCGGCGGCCATCACATCCCGGGCCTGGCCATCGAATAGATGCAGCGGTATCTCGAGCGCCATCTGCTCGACAATCGCCTCAAATTGCTGGCGGCGCCTGCCATTGACCAGGGGGACAACCACTTCCAGCTCCGGGTGCGACTGACGCAACAGCTGGCAGGCCTGCAAGAATATCGGCGCCAGCAGCGCCACCTCCGCCTGACGACTGCCCGGTAACACCGCCAGATAGCGATGCTCGGGATCCAATCCCAAACGCTGACAAGCCGCCACGCGATCGCTGACCATGGGCACCGCATCGGCCATGGTGTGGCCGACAAAACGACAGGGCGCCTGATGCTGATCGTAGAAGGCTTTTTCAAACGGCAGAAAGGCCAGCACCAGATCGGTCGCCGCCTTGATCTTATGAATGCGCGATTGACGCCAGGCCCAAACCGATGGGCTGACATAATGGACCGTCTTGATACCATGCCGCTTGAGAACAAGCTCGACACCGATATTGAAATCTGGGGCATCGACGCCGATGAAGAGATCCGGCGGATTGGCGATCAACTCCCGGATCAGTTGGCGGCGAACCGCCAGCAGACGCGGCAGACGGGCCAGCACTTCGACTAATCCCATGACCGCCAGCTCTTCCATCTCGAACAGCGTCTGAATGCCCAGCTCCTGCATGCGCGGGCCGGCAATACCGATGAACTCGACATCCGGATGACGCTGGCGGATCTCCCGCATCACACCCGCAGCAAGAATATCGCCGGAGACTTCTCCGGCGACAATGGCAATCCGCAATGGACGATTCGACTCAGTCATGCGCAATCAGCGGACAATGCCGCGTTCGTTCTGTTTGAGGAAATCAACAAACAGAGCAACCGCAGGCTCTTCCGCCGCCATGGTTTCCAGCTCTGGCAATGCCTCTTCGACAGTCAACCCCTGACGGTAGAGCAGCTTGTAGGCACGCTTGACCATGGAGATAGCTTCAGGAGAGAAGCCACGACGCTTGAGCCCTTCACTATTGACGCCAAATGGCTTGGCGTAGTGACCGGCCGCCATCACATAGGGAGGCACATCTTTGTTCAACGCCGCCATACCGGCAACGAATGCGTGGGAACCTACACGGCCAAACTGATGAATGGCAGCCAAGCCACCAAAAATCACCCAGTCACCGATATGGACATGCCCTGCCAACGTCGCATTGTTGGCAAAGATGCAATCATCACCAATGACACAGTCATGGGCAACATGCACATTGACCATAAACAGGTTGCGACTACCAACCTTGGTCAGGCAGCTGTCCTGAATGGTGCCACGGTGGAAGGTGCAATGCTCACGGATGACATTGTGATCGCCAATTTCAAGGAAAGTCCGTTCACCCTTGTACTTTTTATCCTGGCAATCTTCGCCGATGGAGCAGAATTGGAAAATCTTGTTGCCCTGACCAATCTTGGTCGGCCCCTTGATGACCACATGAGAGCCAACCCAGCTCCCCTCTCCGATCTCGACTTCGGCGCCGACCAGGGTCCATGGCCCGATCACCACGTTGGCGCCGATAACGGCACCGGCGTCTATGATGGCAGTTTCATGAATTACAGCACTTGGATGGATCACGGCTTAGCTCCCGCGTCTGGCACACATCAGCTCGGCGGTACAAACCACTTCGCCATCCACAGTCGCAACGCCGGTAAACTTGGCGATACCACGACGTTCCTTCAGATATTCCACATCCAGGACCAGCTGATCTCCAGGCACAACAGGGCGCTTGAAGCGAGCGTTGTCGATGGAAGCAAAATAGTACAGCTCGTTTGGCGCTGGCTTGCCGACCATGCGGAAAGCCAGAATACCAGTAGCCTGCGCCATGGCTTCTAGGATCAGTACGCCCGGAAAAATCGGTTTGTTCGGGAAATGTCCCTGGAACATGGGCTCGTTGAACGACACATTCTTGATACCACGCAGTACCTTGCGTTCTTCGCTGATTTCATAGTTGACCACGCGATCAACCAGCAGGAAGGGGTAACGGTGTGGCAGCAGATCCAGAATCTCCTGGATGTCTAGTTGGTTCAGTTCGTTGCTCAAACCTGTATCCTTAAATCACTTATTGTTTTCTTGGCCATCAACCAATTTATCCAGCTTGCTCAATCGCTTATGCATATCATCAATATGCAGCACCCGAGCGGCCATCTTGCGCCACTCTTTGTTGGATTGGGCCGGAATGCCAGACGAATAAACGCCAGGCTCGGTAATGGATCGCATGACCATCGCCATACCCGTGATGGTGACCTGATCACACACCTGAATGTGGCCGTTGAAGACAGAGGCACCGCCAATGATACAGTATTTGCCGATTTTGGTGCTACCCGCGAACGTAGTAGCCCCCGCAATCGCAGTACCGTAGCCAATTTCGACGTTATGGGCGACCTGACACTGATTGTCGATGATGACGTTATCGGCGATTTTGGTATCGTCGATGGCCCCTCGGTCGATGGTGGTGCAAGCGCCAATTTCGACCCGATTGCCAATCGTCACACCACCGACCTGCGGGATCTTGATCCACTCACCGCGTTCGTTGGCATAACCAAACCCATCAGAACCAATCACGCATCCAGACTGGAACAGGCAGGCCTCTCCAATCCGCACATCATGGTAGATGGTTACATTGGCCCACAATCGAGTACCCTTACCGAGTCGACTGTTTTTGCCAATAAAACATCCGGGTCCAATCAAAACCCCATCGCCCAGCACAACACCAGACTCGATGACAGCGTTCGCACCGATGGCCACCCCAGCACCCAGTTGGGCATCAGCAGCAACCACAGCACTCGCGTGGATTTCGGATGCTGGCTTAGGCGAGTTGTCCAACACCTGGGCAACTCGCGCAAACCCCACATATGGATCTTTGACGACCAGCGCATTGGTCTGACATGCCGCTAGGTCAGAAGCCTTAACCAACACGGCACTCGCTTGAGTGCTGACCAGAAACGCCTGGTACTTGCTATCAGAAAGAAAACTGATTGCGCCCGGCTTGGCAGTCTCAAGATTGGAAACACGGGATACCTCGACAGAGGCATCCCCATGTAACTCGGCGCCAAGAAGCTCAGCTAGTTGTCCGAGAGTCACACTCATCGCTTACTTGCTCTTGCTAACTTGTTGGATGACTTGATCGGTGATGTCCAATTTCCCTTCACCAAAGACAACGGCCTGGCCATTCAGCACCAGATCATACCCCTGGGACTTAGCAATCGCATCGATAGCAGTCTGGACCTTGTCAAACACCTTCTTTTCTTCTTCATTAAAACGGCGACGTTGGTCTTCCTGCAAGGCTTGTCCCTTCAGGTTGAAGTCAGCCTGCAGCTCGGCCAAACGGCGCTGCATCTTGGTGCGCTCATCCGCACTCATGAAAGACTCATCTTTCTTGAGCTTGGCAGCCAGAGATTGACCTTCGCTCTCCAGACGCTGCATCTCACTGATACGGCCGGAAAACTCGGACTTCAACTTAGCCTCAATCGCCTTACCCTGCGGGATCTGCTGCATGATGCGCGGTACGCTAACCACGGCAATCTTGGTTTCAGCAGCGGCTTGCGCTGAATAGCCGCTCGCCATCATTGCCAGCGCCAGGCTAGCTACTTGTAATACTTTGCTCACTTCCTACTCCTTGTTATTTCACACCTTAGAAGGTGCGACCAATATTGAAGTTGAATACTTCGTCCCGATCTCCCGGTTGCTCCTTGATGGGCTTGGCAAACGAGAAGCCAAGCGGCCCCAATGGCGACAGCCACTGCAAGGAAACCCCTGCAGAAGATCGGTACAACGATGGATCTGAATAGTCGTAGTACTTGTCACAAGATGAACTACACGCAGTGTAATCATTCGGGTTGAAGGTTGTATCCCAAACCGTACCGATATCAAAGAAAATCGAAGTCCGGAGCTGATTACGGTATGCCTCGCTGGCAAATGGTGTCGGCACAATAAATTCGAAACTGGCCACACTCATCGCATTACCACCCACCGCCTGATCGGTCGCCGTGATGCTGTTGTTGCCTTGATCATTGTACAAATAGATGGCTTTGGGACCGACGCTGTTGGATTTGAAACCACGCAGCCATTGATCCCCACCGGCGTAGTAATTTTCGAAGAATGGCAGCGTCTGATTGTAATCACCAACCGTCCCGTAGCCATTGCCGTAGGCCAACTTCAAGCGCCCCAGCAGAACCCAGTTGTGTTCTTTATCCAATGGATAGTAGTGGGCATCATCGAAGCTAACCTTGTAGAACTGCAGATCGGAACCCGGAATGGTCACTTTGCCGGTCAGCTGCTGGCGATTCCCCTCGGAGGCAAACACCCCTTTATTCAAGGTGTTACGGATCCAGCTGCTGGTGAAATCGAAATTATCGAACACAACGCGCCCTTCACCATCACGGTTTTCGGCGTATATCTCCCAGAACTTGCGAATTTGCGCATAGGCCTGCAGTTGCGACAACTTGTTGTGTTCAA